>JAJYMD010000443.1 GCA_021787255.1 Actinomycetes bacterium
GCTCGCCACGCCACATCGTGCCGCGGCCGAGCTTGTCGAGGTCGCCCCCCTCCGTCATCAGCACGTCGCCGTACAGGAGGGTGCAGCGCTCTGCTAGCGTCCGCGGCACGGTGATCTCGGTCACCGAGTCGAGCACCAGCTCGTCCGCGTGAACGTTCGCCACGCGCAGGTAGGGCCGCGTGACCGCATCTGACCCACCGTCGCGCTGGGCATCGACAGTCAAACCAGACTGGATCGAGGCCATGAAGCGGAGACGACTCATCGGGACGCTGGGCGGCACGAGCGTCTGCGACAGCATGGCGAACTCACGCTGGTCAAGGAGGCCGTGCTGCTCTCTCCGCGCCCGGACGATCGCATCGGTGCGCGCGGTCTCGGCATCGAGGTAATCGGCGATCGCTCGTTGCTCTTCGGTCGGGGGCCATGGGAACCTGTGGGCTCGCAGCTTCTCGGCTGTCAGATGGACGAAGGTGCTGGTGTTCCCCTCGTTCTCGAACACGCCGAGATGCGCAGCCGCCATGAGCGCGTACATGAGAAACCGCGTGCTGTCTCTCCGGTAGGGCCGGACGCGGTGAAGCGCCTTCTGGTAGTAGCAGTCGACCAGATCGCCGTTCCAGAGCGCTGCCCGACCGACTTCACCGCCTTCGCACACGAGCAGGTCGCCTGGACGGAGCGCGTACCTGAGTCGGTCCGCGGTGTCGAAGCTCATCTCGGCGACGTCATCGAGGTCGAGCCGATCCCACTGGACGTTCACGTTGCGCAGGTAGGGGCGCAACTCGTAGCCCGAGGCCGACGCCGGGCTCAGCATCTTGCCGAGCTGGATTTCGAACTTGGCCCCCAGCGGCGGAGCAGCCCAATGGGCCGGGATTGAGCCGACCCACTCGAGGCCCGACGCCTTCCTCCCGCCAGTCACGACCGTCACGCTGTGGCCCCGAGCACGAACCGGGCCCGCTCGTTGCGGAGCATCTCGAACGGCGACACGCACCGCACCCCGAGCCCCACGCAGGCGTCCGGGACCTTGATCCGCTTGAGGGAGGGGGACGGGACCTCGTGCGTGACGACCGAGTAGCCGAGCGCCAGGGCCTGGGCCACCAGGTAGGAGTCCGCGTCCTGGAGGAACGTGGTGACCGCGCCCGGCTCGTACTGCTGCCCCTGCGCCCAGGTGGCGACCTGGCGGAGCGACCCGAGCATGGCCGCCTCGGTCGGCAGGAAGAGCCGGTTGCCGCGCGCGGCCGCCCACGCGGACAGGTCGTCGGCGATCGCGGCGAGCTCGTCGCCGACCTTCTCGATGCTGAACACCCGGTGGGCGGCGTTCGCGGCGTCGAGCCAGTCCCAGAACGCTGGGCAGAAGTCGAAGCCGTAGTAGCGGTTCTTGCCCTCGATGAAGACGTTGGCGTCGAGGAGGTAGGCCATCAGACCGCCGCTCCGACCACCTGCCCGAAGTCGCGGAACGTCTCCCATCTCGAGATGCCGAGCATGCGGAAGGCGTCCCGGTACAGGGTCCGGCCCTCGACGGTGCTGTCGACCAGCGCCCGCGCGAACATCCGGCTCACGCGCACGGCCTCTGTGTGGTGGAAGTTGCCGCCGCCGGTGCCGCGCTCGCCGAGCACGCGGAGCCGCTCGAGCTCGTCCTCGTATGCGCTGTGGAACGCCGCGCGGCTGATGGCGCCGATGTCGTGCGCGCGCCGGAGGACCACCAGGGTGCTGACCTTGAACCGCCGCGCGAGCCCCCGGATCTCGGCCGGCAGCGGCTGCGCCCGATCGAACGCCGCCCGCATCGCCTCGGCGGGCACGAGGAGCTCGGCCGCGACGGCGTCGCACCAGCGCTCGCGGTCGGTCTCGCCCCCGGTGCGCGGGCTCTCGTCCCCGAGGCCGGACTCGCCCGACCAGACGTGCACCAGCTCGTGGGCGAGCGTGAACATCTGCGCCGACTTGGTGTCGGCGCCGTTGACGAAGACAAGCGGGGCGACCGTGTCCGCGAGGGTGAAGCCGCGGAACTCGTCCACGTCCAGCCTGCGGTGGGTGTTGTTGCCCACCACGCCGTTGCGCATGACGAGGACGCCGAGCGCCTCGACCCGCTCCACGAAGTCCCGGAGCGCGTCCTCCCAGGTGGGCGCCCGGCGCCGACCATCGAGGTCGAAGCCGAGGGCGGCCGCCATGGCGCGCGCTGTCGTGATGACGTCCGCGCCGACCGCGACGCTCCCGACGAACGGCAGCGCGGTTGCGCCCTCCGCGTGGAGGTGAGCGCGGTACCAGTCCTGGCGCTCCTGGCAGGTGAAGATCGTGTCGAGGAGGTCGGCGCTCGGCTCCGGGACCCGGCGCGCGTCGAGGGTTCGGAAGTCGGGGATCGGGAACGGCTCGACGGGCGGGGCGTCCAGCAGGAGGTAGCCGAGCGGCGCGTGCGTGGCGTGGGCGAAGGACTCGAGCTGGCGCAGGGTGGGCGCGGACTCGCCGGACTCCCACTCCGCGAGCTTCGGGAACCTGCCCTCCAGGTCCTCGACCTCGAGGCGGGCGCGCCGCAGCGCCCATCGCAACAGGTCGGGCGCGACCGCGACTCGTTCGGGCATCAGCAACTCCCCGTGCGCGCTGGAAGGTCGGCGGTACCGGGGAGTGTGGCACACGGCCGACCCGTCCGCGCGGGCCGCGGCGGCGCAGGCGCGGCCCTCACGCCGTCACCTCGCGGAGCAGCCGCTGGATCTCCTCCTCCAGCGCGCGGATCTCGGCGTCGATCTCCTCGAGCGGGCGCGGCTGGACGTACCGGTAGAAGTGGCGGGTGAGCGGGATCTCGTAGCCGATCTTCGTCTTCGCGTGGTCCACCCAGGCGTCGGGGACGTACGGGTCCACCTCTGCCGCCATGTAGGCGTCGACCGCCTCGCGGTACGGCGGCGAGGCGAGCCGCTCCGTCGGGTCCTCGTCGAACCGCTCCACCGGCCCCGGCAGCGGGACGTTCTCGCCGTCGCGCAGCTCGGGGTCCGGCTCGGGGTTGCCCTTCCGGTCGGCGATGACCGGCGCGTCGGGGTCGCGGACGGCGGCGGCGTCCCAGACGGCCTTCTCGATCGCCTTCGGGAGGGGCCCAAGTCGGCGGGTCATATCGTCCCGGGCGGTTGTCGAGGCACCCCCGAGCGCCGCGAGCCTGTCCGCGAACGCGATCCGCTCCGCATCGGTCAGCTTCGCCCAGCCGGTCGCCGCCTGGATCGCCGGCAGCGTCGCGTCCGTCACCCGGAACCGGAGACGCAGCGGCCGCTCGACGGTGATCCGCTGGAACCCGAACGCCTCGTTCGGGAGGATCTTGACCCGCTCCCCCTCCTCGAACGCCCCGTACAGACGGACGATCTCGGCGGTCTGGTCGGGCGTGACCTCCTTGCGCTTCTCTCCGAGGCTCTTGCGCATCCTGGTGAAGAGCTCGCGGGCGTCGACGAGCTGGACCCTGCCGCGGCGCTCGGGGCGCTTGCGGTTGGTGACAACCCAGAAGTAGGTGCTGATCCCGGTGTTGTAGAAGAGGCTGTCGGGCAGGGCGACGACCGCCTCGAGCCAGTCGTTCTCGATGATCCAGCGCCGGATCTCGCTCTCGCCCGACCCGGCGCCGCCGGTGAACAGCGGCGAGCCGTTGAAGACGATCGCCAGGCGGCCGCCGCCGTCCTCGGGCCGCTTGAGCTTGCTGATCATGTGCTGGAGGAACAGGAAGCTGCCGTCGTTGATCCGGGGGAGCCCCGCGCCGAAGCGGCCGCCGAAGCCCAGCTTCTCGGCCTCGTCGCGGACCTCGCGCTCGACCTTCTTCCACTCGACGCCGAACGGCGGGTTGGCGAGCAGGTAGTCGAACCGCTGCCCCGCGAACTGGTCCTCGCTGAAGGAGTTGCCAAGGCGGACGTTCGACGCCTTCTGGCCCTTGAGCATCATGTCGCTGCGGCATACCGCGTACGTCTCGGCGTTGAGCTCCTGGCCGTAAGCCTCGAGGCGGGCGGCCGGGTTGAGCTCGCGCAGGTACGCCTCGGCGACCGAGAGCATGCCGCCCGTGCCGCAGGCGGGGTCGAGCATCGTCCGCACGATGCCCGGGGTGCGCAGCGCCCCGTCGTCCTCGATGAACAGGAGGTCCACCATCAGGCGGATGACCTCGCGCGGCGTGAAGTGCTCGCCGGCGGTCTCGTTGCTGAGCTCGGAGAAGCGGCGGATGAGCTCCTCGTACAGGTAGCCCATCTCGACGTTGCTGACTGTGTCGGGGTGGAGGTCGACCTCGGTTACG
>JAJYMD010000467.1 GCA_021787255.1 Actinomycetes bacterium
TCTGACCATGCGATGAGCGAGCCCGAGGCGTTCGCGTTCGTCCAGCGCACGGCCATGCAGACGAGGTCGCGCATGCGCGACGTGGCCCGCCGCGTCGTCGAGGGCGAGCTGCGCCCGTCGTGAGCCAGCGGGCGCAGGGCGCGAGCGGGCCGCTGTTCCTGCTCGACGCCATGTCGCTCGCGTACCGGGCGTACTTCGCCCTTCCGTCCGATCTCGCGACGGCGAACGGCACGGTGACGAACGCGTTGCACGGCTTCGTCGGGATGCTCGTGAACATCGTGCGCGACCACCGGCCGGGCGCGCTCGCAGTGGCGTTCGACCTGCCGGGGGACACGTTCCGCCACGAGCTCGTGGCGGACTACAAGGGTGGACGCGCGGAGACGCCCGATCTGCTGCTGCCCCAGTTCGCCATGATCCGCGAGGTGCTCGAGGCGCTGAACGTGCCCGTCGTGGTCTCCCCGGGGTACGAGGCGGACGACGTGCTGGCGACGCTCGCGACCGAGGCCCGCGACCGGGGATGGGACGTGGTCGTGGTCACGGGGGACCGGGATTGCTTCCAGCTCGTGGAGGACCCCCACGTGCGCGTGCTCTACAACAAAAGGGGGGTGAGCGACTACGCGCTGTACGACGAGGCGGGCATCGTCGAGCGTACCGGGGTGCCCCCTCGCCAGTACCCGGTCCTCGCGGCGCTCCGCGGCGACCCCTCGGACAACCTGCCGGGGGTCCCAGGCGTCGGCGACAAGACCGCGGCGAAGCTGGTCGTCGCATACGGCGACCTGGACGGCATCTTCTCGCACCTCGACGAGCAGCCCCCGAAGCTCCGGGAGAGCCTCGCGGCGTGCGAGGCGCAGGTCCGATCCAACGCCGCGGCCACCAGGCTCGTGCGCGACGTGCCGCTCGACCTGACCGTCGACCAGCTCACGGTGGGGGGCTGGAAGCTCCAGGAAGTAAAGGACGTCTTCGAGCGCTACGAGCTGCGGACGGTGTGGCGGCGGACGGCTCCGCTCCTCGCGGCGGGGTTCTTCGGGCCGCCCGCGGAAGGCTCCGAGCTCCCTGCGCCGGAGACGGCGGAGACGCCGGGCACACCCGGAGCGGCCGGGGCGGCAAGTGTCACACCCGGAGCGGCCGGGGAGATCCTCGGGATCGCCGGCACGCCTGGCGCGTTCGACGCGCACGCCGCGCTCCGCGTCGCCGGGCGGGTCGTGCCCCTCATCCCCCAGGACGCACCGGCGGCCGTCGCAGCGGTCGACGGGCTGGCGCGTGCGATGCGGGGGCGCCGGACCGGGCGCGCCAGCGACGAGCGCGCCGGCGCAGGGGACGTGCTCGTCGTCGTGGGCCGTTGGGACGGGCTTGCCGGCCGATCGAGGCTGCGCGGGATCGCCCTGGTCGACCCGGTGCCGCCCGGCGCCGGGCTGTGGGTGTCCGGGCACCTGCTCGGCGAGCGGCGGAGCGCGAGCGCGCTCAGCGCGCTCCTCGCCGACGAGCCGGTCGCCGGCCACGGCGTGAAGGAGCTGCTCCGCTCCCTGCTCCCGCTCGGGATCGACTGCACGGGGCTCGTGATGGACACCGAGGTGGCCGCCTATCTGCTCGATCCGACGACCGGCGACTACGGGATCGACGCGATCGTCCGCGGCGCTCACCGCCCCGGCGGAGCCCCGCCCGCCGGCACCCCCGCAGAGTCGGGCACCCCCGAAGAGCCCGGCATCCCCGAACGGGCCGGTACCCCCGAAGAGCCCGGCATCCGCGAAGAGGCGGGCGGCGACCCGAACGGAGCGACCGCCGACGCGCTGGCGATCGCTGCGGCCGTGCCCCGGCTCTTCGGGCGCCTCGACGCCGAGGGGCTGCGCAGGCTCCACGACGACGTCGAGCGGCCGCTCGTGCGAGTCCTCGCGAGGATGGAGGTCGTCGGCATCCAGGTGGACGTGGAGGAGCTCCGGCGCCTCACCGGCGAGCTGGCCACCGAGTGCAAGGCGCTCGTCGACGACATCCACGAGCTCGCCGGCCACGACTTCAACGTCAACTCCACGCCGCAGCTCCGCACGGTCCTCTACACAGAGCTCCACCTCGCTCCAGGGCGCAAGACCAAGACCGGGTACTCGACCGACGCGGCGACCCTCGAGACCCTGCGGGACGCGCACCCCCTCGTCGACAAGCTCCTGCGCTATCGCGAGCTCGAGAAGCTGCGCTCCACCTACGGCGAGACGCTGCTCGCCGAGGTCGGGCCGGACGGCCGGATCCACGCGTCGTTCCGTCAGACCGTCGCACGCACCGGCAGGATCTCCTCTGAGCGGCCGAACCTCCACAACATCCCGACGCGCGGGGAGACCGGTTCGCAGTTCCGGCGGGCGTTCGTGCCCGCTCCGGGGTGGCGATTCCTCGTCGCGGACTACGACCAGGTGGAGCTCCGCGTGATCGCGCACCTGTCGGGCGACCCGGGGCTCATCGCGGCGTTCAGCTCCGGCCAGGACATCCACCGAGCGGTTGCCTCGGGCGTGTACGGGGTGCCCGCTGCAGAGGTCACCAAGGACCAGCGCGACCGGGCGAAGATGGTCTCCTACGGCCTCGCGTACGGCATGGAGGCCTTCGGTCTGGCGCGCAGGCTCGCGACCAGCCAGGAAGAGGCGACCGAGATCATGGACCGGTACTTCCGCGCCTTCCCGAAGGTCCGCGCGTACATGCTCGAGACCGTCGCCGAGGCGAGAGACCGGGGGTACACGCGCACCGAGATGGGCCGCAAGCGCCCGCTGCCCGAGCTGCACGACCGGAACTACCAGAAGCGCTCCGCTGCGGAGCGCCAGGCGATGAACGCCGGCATCCAGGGGCTCGCGGCGGACATCTTCAAGGTGGCGCTCGTGAAGCTCGACGGGGCGCTGGAGCGCAGGAGGATGCGCAGTCGTCTCGTCCTCCAGGTGCACGACGAGGTCATCGTCGAAGCCGTCGCCGAGGAGGAAGACGCCGTGGCCGAGCTGACCCGGGACGCGCTCACCCACGCGGTCACCCTCTCTGTCCCGCTCGAGGTGACCATGGCGTGGGGCGACTCATGGGCTGTGAAGGGGTCGTGAGGATCCTCACGCCTTCTGGCGGTGGACGGAGGCTCGCCGACCGGCTGGGGCGCCAGTTGGGTTAGCCTGACGTGATCTGGCCGGCGCCGGCGGCCAGGTTCAATCCCTCGAGCATGCGGCCCCGGCGCGGTCGCCGGTGTCCAGCCGCAGGAACGGCGCGCTGGGAGAGCAGGACCGCGGCCTACTGCTGGCGCGGCCTGATTCGTAGCGGTCCGCCGAGCCCTGCGGCGCCAGCCCGTGCGAGACGGGCTCACCGATGAACGCCACGAAAGCGAGCAGTCACTGATGTCCGACGAGCACTCCTCCCTCCTCACGGTGCCGCTGCACCGCGCCACTCTGTCCGACGAGCCCATGGGCACCTTCGACGAGGACGGCACCTACCACCCCCGGACCGTCGTCGAGGACGATCTGCAGGGCCAGTCCTTGGAGGACCTCATGGCCGGCACGATCGTCGAGTTCGACGACGGCGACCTCGTGGAGGGCACGGTGGTGAAGATCGACCGGGACGAGGTGCTCCTCGACATCGGCTACAAGTCCGAGGGCGTCATCCCCGCACGCGAGCTGTCCATCCGCAACGACGTCGCTCCGACAGAGATCGTCTCGCTGGGCGACAGGGTCGAAGCGCTCGTCCTCCAGAAGGAGGACAAGGAAGGCAGGCTCATCCTCTCGAAGAAGCGGGCCCAGTACGAGCGGGCGTGGTCGACCATCGAGAAGCTCAAGGAGGCGGACCAGGTCGTGAAGGGCCCGGTGATCGAGGTCGTAAAGGGCGGGCTCATCGTCGACATCGGCCTGCGCGGCTTCCTGCCCGCGTCGCTGGTCGAGCTGCGCCGGGTACGCGAGCTGCAGCCATACATCGGCCGCGTGATCGAGGCGAAGATCATCGAGCTGGACAGGAACCGCAACAACGTCGTCCTGTCGCGGCGCGCGTGGCTCGAGGAGGCCCAAAAGGAGCAGCGCGGCGACTTCCTTGCGAACCTGAAGCCCGGCGAGCGCCGCCACGGGGTCGTCTCCTCGGTCGTGAACTTCGGTGCCTTCGTCGACCTCGGTGGCATGGACGGCCTCGTCCACGTCTCGGAGCTGTCCTGGAAGCACGTCGACCACCCGTCGTCGGTCGTGCAGGTGGGCGACGAGATCACAGTAGAGGTGCTCGACGTCGACTTGGAGAAGGA
>JAJYMD010000368.1 GCA_021787255.1 Actinomycetes bacterium
CGGGCAGGGGCCGCCAGCACGAGCGCAGCCGGACCTGGGTGCGCGACGCAATCCGTGGTCTGCGCGGAGAGCTGCCCGGCGGGCGGGCGAGCCCGCCGACCGTGGTCGGCACGCTCGTGTGGGTGCTGCTCATCGCGGCAACCATCGGCTGGGACCTGACCAGCTTCGTGGAACAAAAGCACACCCTCCCGACCTTCAGCCGCCTCGCCGGCAGCGTCACCGATCACCACTGGGGACGGGCGCTCCTCTTCGCCGTATGGCTCCTCGTCGGTCTCTACCTCGCGCTCGGATGGCGGCTGCCGGCACGCGGAGAGCCGGACCGTCGCTCGACACCTCCCGAGGGCGGCGCCCAGTGACGGTCGGGGCGGTGGTCTGGGCTGTCATCGGCGCGGGGTGGGCGGCATGGCTGGTCGTGACCTGCGTCGTGCGCCGGCTGCCGGGGATCGGCTCGGTCGTGCACGCGATCTGCGGCTCGTGGCTCGGGCGGCTGCTCGCCCTCGCAGCGTGGGCCGAAGCAGGATGGCACCTCTTCGGGCAGCGACCTTGAGCGCGTCTCTACGGTCTGGACGTGCCGAGGACGCAGGGTGCTTCCCGGGACGCCTGAGCCCCGGGAGGGCTTCGACCGGCCCGGCTGCTCCCCGACGCTTCTATGCCTGAGCGACCGGCGGTGTGTGCCCGCTGAAGGAGCCGTGCTCCTGGGCGTCGTGGAGCCCAAGGCGCGCCTCGCGCTCGAGCCGTTCCCGGCGCCGAGGGACGACGATCGACTCGTTGCGCACGTGGACGAACCACGCAGTCGTCGCGAGAAAGCCCTGGATGCCCAGGCCGACGAAACCGAGGAAGATGAGCAACCCGAGCGTGAGGTACGCGTTGTTCGGGCCCACCGAGCGCTTCCCGAGGATCCAGGTGATGAGCGCCATGACGAAGAGCTCGAGCCCCCACCACGAGCTGGCCGCGATCACTGCGGCGCGAGCCGTGCGGGCGTAACCTCCGGAGAGCGATCGCAGCGAGCCTGGGATCACGGCCCCGCCGATCGCGAGGAAGACGGCGACGACGCCGGCGGCCACCACCCCCGGCCACCACGCGTCCACGTACACGGCCAGCGTTGCGAAGGACATCGCGCACGCGAAGACGAGGGTCATCCCGATCAGCGTCAGGTACAGCTTCCGCACCGTTTCTTCACCTCGTGTCCTTGTCCTTGAGCCTGTCCCGGCCGGAGCCGGGCGCCGGGACGCTCCGATCCCTGCCGGAACAAGCTTGCCCTACCCGGGTTCTCCGGTCACATTCGCAAGGCAGTCGGCACAGCGGCCGAGGATGGCGAAGTGCCGAGGATCGATCGCGAAGCCGTACCGGTCCGCCGCGGCCCGGGCGAGGCCGGCGAAGAGCTCTTCGGGCGCCTCGAACCGCCGCCCGCAGCGCTCGCACACCAAATGCGCGTGGGCGCTCCCCGCGAGCTGGTAGGTGGCAGGACCGTGACCGAGGTGGGTGTGGACGATCACGCCCAGCCGTTCCAGCTCCTCCAAGTTCCGATAGACCGTGGACAGATGGACGTCGGGCGCTCGCAATTGGACGGCCGCGGCCAGGTCCTCGACCGAGCGGTGATCGCGTGACTCGAAGAGCACCTCGATGAGGACTCGCCTCGATGGGGTGGCCCGGCCCCCGCTCGCCCGCACGAGGGCGAGCACTTCGTCGACGGAGGACGGTGCGGGCTCGAGCGACTGGGACGGTGCGCCGGCGGCAGGGCTGGTCACCATCCCCAGGCTAGGCGCCGCCGCGGGCGAGCTCGACCCGCTCGGAGCTCAGCGCGTCACGAGCGCGACCGCGAAGCCATCGTAGCCCTTCGAGCCCACGGTCTGGATCGCGGTCCCGACCAGACGAGGCTCTTCGCCCATCAGCTCCAGCGCACGCCGGACCCCCTCGGTTGTGGGGTCTTGCGAGCCGGCCTCGAGGATCTTCCCGTCGCGCACCACGTTGTCCACGACGACGAGCGTCCCGGGCCTCGCCAGCCGGAGCGCCCAACGGAGGTACTCCGGGTAGGTCCGCTTGTCCGCATCGACGAAGACGAGATCGAAGGGGCCACGACCCTCCTCCTCGATCCTCGCGAGGGATTCCAGCGCGGGACCGAGCCTGAGCTCGACCACGCCGTCCACACCTGCGCGCGAGAAGTTCCGCCGAGCCACCTCGGCGTGGTGGGAGTCGAGCTCGAGGGTCACCACCGAGCCGCCCGCGGGCACCGCACGGGCCATCCAGATGGTGCTGTACCCCGCGAGGGTCCCGATCTCGAGCACCCGGCGCGCGCCGATGGCCCGTACCAGGACGTGGAGGAGCATGCCCTGCGGAGGCGACACGCCGATCTGCGGCAGCCCCGCGTCGTCTGCGGCGCGCAGCGTCTCCTCGAAGACCGGGTCCTGCGGCAGGAGCGTGCCGGTGAAGAAGCGGTCCACGTCTTGCCAGATGGTGTCGTCCATGGCCCATTCGTAGCCGATCGGCGTCCCGGCGCGCCGGCAGCCGTCAGCCCTCCGTCAGCCCTGGGGGTCGGCGGGCACGACCCCCGCGGGCGACCTCGTGCGGACCCGTCCTGGCACCCGGCGCCACAAGACGGCCACCCCGACGATCATGAGGGCGCCGCCGACGGCGCCCGCGACGAACGGCACCCACGGCGCGACGGCGAAGAGCTCGCCCCCCGCTGCTGCCGCGAGCGCCGTCGTGCCCGTCTGGCTTGCGGCGAACAGCCCCTGCACATGGCCATGGCGCCCCGGCGAGGTGCCCTCCCCGAGGAGCGACTGGGTCGCCGGCAGCGCGATCGCGAACCCCGCCGACTCCCAGATGCCCAGCACCATGAGGAGGACCACTCCTGGGACGAACGGGTAGCCAGCCAGGAAGCCGATCGTCCAGCACAGTGCAACGATGCCCAGCCATCGCCGGTCGAGGCGGTCCGCCAGCCAGCCAGCAAACCGCGACATGAGCGCGAAGGGGAAGGCGAACAGCGTCCAGCTGACGCCCACCTCCCAGGTCGCGGCGCCATGGCGCGTCATGAGCAGCGTCCAGCAGGACTCGTAGACGCCGTTCGTGACGCCGATGGTCGCCGACGCGAGGAGCGCTCCCCACACCGCGTGCTCCGCCGTCTTGCGACGGACGATCCTCCCGCTCCGCCGCACCCCGGGCTTGGGGGTGCTGACGCGGCCAGCCGCCCCGTCCCCCTCACCCGAGGGCTCCTCGTCGTCGACCGTGCCTCTAAGCGCGTGCTCCTGCGCTCCGGCCATCTTCCCCACCATGTCCGCGCTGCGGCTCGCGGCGAGGACCGGGACCACGGCGGCGACGGAGGCGACCCCGCCTGCGAGGAACAGCCAGGGCATGGCGCCGACCCCCGCAAGGCTCCCGAGCACAGGACCAACCGCGAGGCCGGCCAGCTCGGCCCCGTAGACGCGCCCGGTCGCACGGCCGCGGTAGGCGAGCGGGAGCGCCCGAGCCAGCATCGCGAGCGCCGCCACCATCGACGCGCCGGCGCCCGCGCCCTGGAGCGCGCGGTAGGCGACGTCCAGCGCAGCGGCGCCCGGTAGGAGGAAGAGGAAGCTGCCTGCCGCGTACACGCACAGGCCGCCCACGAGGACCGGGAGCCGCCCGACGCGGTCCGAGATCCGGCCTGCGCCATACTGGAAGACGAACGCTGCGGCGAAGTAGGCGCCCATCACCGCGCCGACGATCGCGTCGGAGCCCCCGTGCGCTTTCACGTAGAGGGGCAGCAGCGGCAGGATCGCCCCCGCCCCCGCCCACTGCAGGACGACGGCGAGCGAGAGCGAGCGCACGAAGCCTGCGGCACCGGGCGGGAACGATCCTTGGGTCTTGGACGCACCGGCACGCAGCTCCCAGGAGACGTCCATCCGCCCATCATGCCTGCCGCGCTCTACGGGCCGGCATTCCCGAGCTCGCCCGGGGAGCCGAAGGTGCAGGCGGTACGCTCGGACGCGCCGTTGGTGCGCACGAGACGACGCCGGCGCAGCTCCGGCGCCCGGGAGGGACGATGACCATCGAGACGTCGTACCGCTACGAGCAGATCAGCCCGAAGGCCTACGAGCATCCTGCGGACCGCGCCGCCACCTCCGCGCTCCACGCCGTGCCGCTGCTCGACACGGTGATCAAGCGCCTGATCGACCTCGGCCACGAGAAGCGGCTTCGCCAGGTCGTCCTCGGCAACGCGCTGAAGGTGGGTCCCGAGCA
>JAJYMD010000035.1 GCA_021787255.1 Actinomycetes bacterium
GATCGATTCCCTGAACGGCGGGATCGCGGAGCTCGGTCGGCGCAGCGGCGTCCCGACCCCCCTCAACGACGCGATCGTCGCGCTGGTGAAGGGCCTCGAGGCATCGTATGGATGAGGGGGGCGCGCGGGCCGCGTGCCCCTGGGGGCGACCCGCCCAGGACCGGAGGGCGTCCCGAAGGGACCAATTCGTCGGATGGGAGGCATCAGGTGGGCCGGCAACCGAGTGAGGCGGAGATCGCGCGGCGCTTTCGCGTCATGCGGGCCGCGGTCGGCGAAGCGGGCCTCGACGCGCTGATCGTGTGCGGCAGCGAGTACACGGGCTTCGGCGGCGGGGTGCGCTACATGTCCGGGTTCCGCATCGTCCACCGCTACTCCTACGTCGTGGTGCCGCTCGAAGGCGATCCGTTGGCCGTCTTCCCCAGCGAGGCCCGCTACGTCGGAGACCATGCGGACGGCTTCGTCCACGACCAGGTCTTCGCAGATTGCCCCGGCGAGTGGATGGCGAGCCACCTCTCGGCTGCCGGTGCGCGGCGCGTCGGCGTGTACGGGCTCGACTACATCATGTGCGTACGCGACTACCGCGCGCTCCAGTCGTCGGCGCTCGAGATCGTGGGGTTCGACGACGAGTTCGATCTCGCGCGGGCGGTGCGCAGCCAGGAGGAGCTCGACATGGTGCGCGAGACCATGGCGATCAACGAGTCTGGCTTCTGGGCCGTGCAGTCTGCCTTTCGCCGGCCCGGCGTCACGCAGGCAGAGCTCATGGCCGAGGCCGAGGCGGTGTTCAGCCGGGCGGGGTGCGGGCGCCAGACGATGGACATGGTGCTGTGGGGCACCCACGGCTCGGCGACGCCCGAGTTCAGGATCCCCGAGCACGAGACGCCCGTGGCCCCCGACGACCTGCTCTTGTACTCGCTCGAGGTTGCGGGCCCGTCGGGGTACTGGGTCGAGTTCACCCGTCCGCTCTGCCAGGGCGCGGTGTCGGAGAGCACGAGCCTGCTCCTCGAGGCGTACGCCGAGTACTACGAGCGGGTGCCGAAGGCCCTCAGCGCCGGGCAGTCCGCGCACGACGCCCATCGGACGTGCTCGGAGCCGTTCCGCAGCCGCGGACTGCAGCTCGGACACGTGACGGGGCACTCCATCGGGATGACCATGATCGAGCACCCGCGCATCGGCGACGGGGTGGAGGTGGAGCTGCTCTCCGACATGGTGATCTCGATGCACCCCCATGTGCTCAGCGCGGACGGCAGGTCCTGCATGTACATGCAGGACACCTGGCGGATCGCACAGGGAGAGGCCGAGCTGCTGTCGCTCGTCCCGATGAAGGTGTTCGACGGCACCGAGCGACCCTGAGACGTCGAGCCGACCGTGACCGAGCGCTACGACGCGGTGGTGATCGGCGCCGGCCATAACGGGCTGGTCGCAGCCGTCACGCTGGCGGAGGCGGGCTACCGCGTCCTCGTGCTGGAGGCAGCCCCGGAGCCAGGGGGCGCGCTCCGGAGCGCCGAGCTGACCCGGCCCGGCTACGTGCACGACGTCTTCGCGACGAACTTGAACCTGTTCTTGGGCTCGGCCTTCTACGCCTCGCACGCAGGGGCGCTCGAGCGCCACGGCTTCGCGCTGGCGGCGTCGACCCGACCGTATGCCAGCGCCTTCCCCGACGGAACGGCGCTGGGCGTCACGACCGACCGAGACGAGACGCTGGCGGAGCTCGAGAGCGCCAGCCCCCGGGACGCCGCAGGCTGGCGGGAGCTCGACGCCCTGTTCGAGCGACTGTCGCCTGTGCTCTTGCGCGCCTACGGCGCCCGGGCGCCGTCGTGGGAGCTGGCGCGTGTCGGCCTCGAGGCGCTGAAGAGCGCTCGGCCGAGCGGGATGGTGACGCTCGGCCGGCTGCTCCTGAGCTCAGCTCGCGAGCTGGTCGACGAGTACCTGGAAACCGACAAGGCGAAGGCGTTGATCGCCCCGTGGGGCCTCCATCTCGACTTCGGGCCGGACGTGGCAGGGGGCGCGGTCTTCCCCTTCCTCGAGGCGTTCGCGGACCACCACGGCGGGATGGCGGTGGCGAAGGGCGGCGCGAGCACGCTGGTGCGCGCGCTCGTCGCCCTGCTCCGAGAGCACGGCGGAGAGCTGCGGACCTCGACCAGGGCCACCGGCGTCACGGTGCTCGACGGGCGTGCCGTGGGCGTCGAGCTCGACACGGCAGAACGCGTCGCTGCCGCCCGTGCCGTCGTCGCCAGCGTGACGCCGACGGCGCTGGCGGGCGACCTGCTGCGCGAGGCCGACCTTCCCGGCTCGATCAGGCGCGCGCTCGGCGCGTACCGCTACGGCCCCGGGACGATGATGCTCCACCTCTCGCTCTCGGCCCCCGTGCCGTGGGCGGCGGGGGAGCGGCTGGCGTCGTTCGCCTACGTGCACCTGGCGCCGTATGTGGACGATCTCGCCCGTGCCTACGCGGACGCGTTGGCCGGACGCCTGCCCGCCGAGCCGCTGCTCGTCGTCGGCCAGACGTCCGCGGTCGACCCGACCCGTGTGCCCGACGGCGGGCACACCCTGTGGGTCCAGGTGCGGCCGCTCCCCGCCGCAGCTCCGACGCGCCGGCGCGGCGGGTGGGCCGATGCCGCACCTCGCTATGCCGAGCGCGTCATGCAGAAGCTCGAACGCTACGCGCCGGGCATCGGCGAGATCGTGACCGGGATGGCCGTGCTGTCGCCTGCCGACCTCGAGCGGGCGGACGCGAACCTCGTCGGCGGCGACAGCGTGTCGGGCAGCATGCACCTGCGGCAGAACTTCCTGCTGCGCCCGGCGTGGGGCATGTCCGGGTACCGCACGCCGGTGCGCGGTCTGTGGCTGATCGGCGCCTCGACGTGGCCCGGCGGCGGCCTGAACGCGGTCTCGGGCTACCAGGCCGCACAGCGCATCCTGCGGCGAGGACGGCGGGCATGGTGACGGCGCGGACCGGTCGCGCGTCGCCCGGGTCTAAGGAGCGCGCGCCGCTATCGAAGCGTGCAGAGAGGGAATGTGAGATCATCGATCAGATAGATCAGATCGAGCTGTCCGACCAAGGAGATGCGCCTATGGCTCCGCAGCACGACGGGGGCACGGTGCGTACCCGCGGGCTCTCCGACGACTGGGCCGTCCCGGACGGCGGCAGCCGTGGCCTGCCCGCGCACCGTACGCTCGCCGAGAAGGCCTTCATTTCCTTGCACCAGGCGATCCTCACCGGCAAGCTTCGGCCGGGAGAGCGGATCCCCATCGAGGAACTGGCGAACGCGCTGGAGATGAGCCCCATGCCGGTGCGCGAGGCGATCCGCCGGCTCGACGCGCTCGGGTTGGTCGAGAACGTGCCGCACAAGGGCGCGCGCATCACGGAGCTCTCGATCACCGACCTCCGGGAGATCTACGAGGCGCGGCTGTCCGTCGAGCCTCTTGCGATCGCTCGTGCCGCGCAGCTGTTCACCGACGAGGACGCCGCCCGGGTGAACGCGATGCTCTCCGCGATGCGCTCGGAGGAGGCCGGCTCGGTGGAGCTGTGGCGAGCGCACAGCGAGCTGCACCTGACGCTGTACCGCGCCGCGCGCTCGGCGTGGATGCTGCGGGTGATCCAGCCGCTGTGGGAGTCGAGCGAGCGCTACCGGCTCGCGATGCCCACGCACTCGGCTGCGAGCAACGTCCGCAGCCACGAGCTGCTCGTCCAGGCATGCGTGCGCCATGACCCCGAACGTGCTGCCTTCGAGCTCACCAGCCACCTCGTCACCACCGCGAACTCCCTTGCCGCGCAGCTCACAAGCGGCCCGCTCTTCACGCCGCCGAAGGGTGGCGAGCTCCCTCCGCTCGTGCTGGCGCTCTCCAAGGCATGACGGCCGCCGCACCGGAAAGGTCCGAAGCCGGGGCGGCCGGCCCGCCGTTGCGCCGTGTCGTCGTGGTGGGCGCGGGAGCGATCGGCAGCCTCTACGCCGCGCACCTGGCGTCTCAGGCCGACGTGTGGGTGCTCACCCGCCGCCCCGACCACGCTCGTGCGCTCGGCGCCAAAGGGCTCTCGGTGAGCGGGAAGTCGTCCGTCGACGCCTCGGTCCACGCGACCAGCGACCCTTCGGAGCTGCCGCCTTTCGACGTCGCCATCGTGGCGACCAAGGCCAACGAAGTTGGCGCAGCGGCAGACGCCCTGCGCGGCCGCTCGGAGGGCGCGGTCGTGATGACGTGCCAGAAC
>JAJYMD010000059.1 GCA_021787255.1 Actinomycetes bacterium
CTCGTGATGGGCCATCTCCACGCCGAAGCTCATGGCCATCTGTGCCACACGGCGCCACTCCGTCGGCCCGCCCCCCCACGAGGCGTCGAAGTTAGAGACGTCGATGGCCCCGTCCACCATGAGGTCTCGCATGCCCGAGCGCGTGATCTCCGTCTGGCCTGCGGCGACGGGCACCCCCGTCTTGAGACGGACGACCGACATCGCGCGGCGGTCGTCGGGCCACTGGCACGGCTCCTCGAACCACCGCAGTTCGACGAAGTCCCGAACACGGCCGACGAACTCGACTGCCTCCGCGACGGTCCAGCCCTGGTTCGCGTCGACGAGGAACCGAAACCCGGGCTTGGCGGTACTGACCCCCCGGCGGAGACGCTCCGCGTCCTCCGCGGGCGATGCGCCCCCGATCTTGAACTTCATCCCGACCAGCCCGATCTCGTTGAAGTAGGTGACCTCTTCTTCGATACTGCCAGGGTCGTCCGTGTAGTAACCGCCGATGCCGATCATGGGGAGCGCGTCGCGGTAGCCTCCCCAGAGCCGCCACAGCGGCATCTGGAGAGCCTTGCCTACGGCATCCCAGATGGCTGAGTCGACGCACGAGATCGCCTGAATCGCGAACCGCCGGTCCCGCAGCTGGTCGAAGGTGATCCGGCGCATCGCCTCCCAGCACTCTTCGTAGGCCACCGCGTCGCGGCCCACGACGATGGGGGCGAGCTCATCGTGGATGATCCCTACGATTGTCGCCTGCTCCTCGTCGGCGTCGCCGTTGTAAGCCTCTCCGATGACGCCCTCGTCGGTGATGACCCGCGTGATGATGGTGCACCGTCTCGGCATCTTGTAGTAGCTCCCGCGATACAGCTTGTCCAAGGTAACCCTGATAGGGATCGTCTCGATTGCCCTGATTCGAAGTTCCATGTTCTCGGTCTCCCTCTGTGTGCAGTGGATCGATACCATCGATTTCAGCAACGCTCTGCCAAGTACTAGGCGATCCAGACGAACTTCAGTACATGAGGAATCCTCCCGTGAGGTTCACCGTCGCGCCGGTGATGTACTGCGCGTGCTTGCTCGCCAGGAACACCGCCGTGCCAGCGATCTCTTCGGGTTCGGCGATCCGGCCGAGTGGCGTTGCCTTCACCATCGACTCGAGGACCTCTGAGGAGAGGTCGGTCATTAGCATGGAGGTGCGGACCTGCCCGGGTGCGATGGAATTCACCGTGATACCGTGAGGGCCATAGGATCTCGCAAGTCCACGCGTCATCGTGACGATCCCGCCCTTGGTGGCGTTGTAGACGACCGAGCCGCCGAACCCGCCCGTCCACCAGCCCTGGGACGTAAAGGTGATGATCCGGCCGCCATTGCCCTGCGCCACCATCGCCTCGGCCACGGCTCTGCACAGGAAAAACGTGCCCTTCAGATTGGTGTTGACCTGGAGATTCCAGTCCTCCTCCGTCACGTCCATGAGACGCGCGCGTCGACGGAGCACGGCCGCGAGATGGACGAGGACATAGAGATCGCCGAACTCCCGCTGGGTCTCCGCGACGAGCACGGGGTGAGTCTCGACGTCGGCGAGATCCATCGTCCGCCAGGCGTGACCCGAGCCGTCCAGGCTGGCGAGGACCGCCTCGCACGCCTCGGCAGCAAGATCAACCAGCATGACGCGCGCGCCGCTCGACGCGAAGGCCTTCGCGACCGCACTGCCGATTCCGCCAGCTGCTCCGGTGACGATGACCCCCCTGCCGTCCAGGCCGGCACCCACGCTCCAGCTCATCGCGCCGTATGACCCCCGTCCACATTGAGGACATGGCCGGTCACCATGGAGGCCGCGTCCGATGCGAGATACACGACGGCGCCGACGATCTCCTCGGGCTCGCCCAGGCGACCCAGCGGGATGTTGTTGACGAAGTGTTGCTCCGTGGCGACATTGTCGCGGATCGCCAGGCTCACGAGCGGCGTCCGGAAATGGGTGGGCGCCACGAGATTCACCCGGACGTTGTATGCGGCCCATTCGACAGCGAGGCACTTCGTCATGCCAATCAGACCGGCCTTGCTCGCGGCATAGTTCACGTTGCCCGTATCGATGCCCACCTGACCGACGACGGAGCCGATCGTGACGATGGAGCCGGTGCGCTGGCTGACCATCCGTCGTCCGACCGTCTGGGTGCAATACCATGAACCGCTCAGATTGACGTCAATGACCCTCTGCCAATCGCGAACATCCATCTCGGTCGCAGGTCGGCGCGCGACGATGCCGGCGCTGTTGACCAGAACACGGATCGGCCCGGCGTTCTCTGCGATCTTGTCGACGCAGGCCTCTACGCTTTCGGGCTCCCGTATGTCGAGGTCGTAGGCCCACGCCACAGCCCCGAGGTCCTCCATCGCGTTGGCAATTTGTCTTGCGCCGTCGATTGCGATGTCGCAGACAGCAACGCTGGCGCCGAACTCGCAGAGCCCGCGCACGATCGCAGCACCGAGGCCACTCGCCCCACCGGTCACGATCGCGACGCGACCGTTCAGATCAAACATGCCCGTCGTCATCGCTCAATGACTCCCGACTCGCAGGACGCCGTAGGGCGGGCACTCCAGAGTGGGAACTGGTTCGCGTCCGCTTGGCACCTCCCTCCAAGAGGCTGAAGAATGTGACCCCTCCTTGAGCACCGCGATACTCGCGACCGGCGCCATGAGCCCGTCCAGCTCTACTCGGACCGAGTCCCCACTGAGGTTGGCAAGTAGGTACTCTCCTCTGTCGGACGACTCCGCACCCATGCCGACCACAGGGCATCCGTCGACCGAATCGAGTCGGACGAATCCCTCCATCGGCCACGAGAGGACTGCTTGGAGAACCCGGCACACTGGATCAGCCCACGCCTCGCCTCTCTCTCTTGTTTCCTGCACAACGCCTCGATCTCCGAAAAGCTCGAAATAGGTCGCGGACGCAGCGTGGGACACCGTCAGTTGGACAAGCGAGTTGAGCGTCCAGGCGGCACCGAACATCTGATGCTGTCGTGGGTCACCGTACTTCGAAAGATCGTCCACCTTCGGGACGCCTCCCGGATACGGGCCGTATTTGCCGATCATCTCGACCGACACAACGTGCACGGGTCGTCCACCGCTTTTTAGCCGAGCAGTGAGCACAGTGTCTGATTGCCCGAACGAGTTCTCCATTAGGGACGTTTCATCGGCCGCGTGCACCTGCGGGCAGATAGAAAACCCGAAGCCGTCGATCTCGCTTGCGTCTGGCCACCAACGGTTGAGCTCGGCAAAAAACTGCTCGGTTGCCGAAATGCACGGTACTGCGCCGAACTGCTCAAACACAGTCCTGACGTCCCGCACGGTCGCGGGTGGGGTGGTGGTCCGACCGATGATGAATCCCCGCGGCCCTTCGAGGACAACAGTCCTCACGATTCGCGCCGTGCTCGAACCAAGCCACTCACGTAGGCTGGCAAGCTCCTCTAAGCGCGCCCCCCCTGGGGTCACGACTACAACAAGCTCCAGCGGAATGCCCCACTCCTCGGCGACCTCCGCGTGCATGTGGGCGCGAGCCATCCCCTCTGCCGTCGACAGGTCCAGGTTGACGCGCAGATAGTCGAGTCCGATCGCCTTTGAGAGAGAGGCGGTCGCCTCGCGTGGCTTCCCCAGGTCATCGGGGAACTCGGTACCGAGAGAAGGCCGCTTCACTAGCTCGTGCCGCACGATCGCAACACGCGGTTCGGCTGCTCGGCCGCGTGCGGAGGTCCAAAAGGCCTTCGCCCCGTGTACGTCGATCGACACAGCCTGTTCGATGCGGTCCCCTTCCCGCGCATAGAGGGGAAGGGGCACCTCGAGTGGGGTGCCGTACGTCTTGAGATTGTAGTCCGTCCAATTCCGATGATCCTGCATCTCGAACTCGTCACCCTCGAACGAGAATTCGACACGATCGTCTCTCGCGCTGTGGAGCGTGAGGCGGTCGTACGGCATGAACATGCCGGTAAGCTTCCCCTCGACGAAGAGTTGGGGATCGATGAGAGCGGGAATGCGGCCGGTCACCGACCGATCTCCGCGACGGGCTTCGAATCGACTTCCAAGCGTCTCCGGTAGCGGGTGGTGAAGGTTCAGTCCGATCTTGGCAAACTCGAAATCCGACAGGGCCTCGCCAGACATCTCGTAGCGGAACGTGCCTGCACTCGACAAGACAATCCGCACAGCCCACTTTGCGGAT
>JAJYMD010000258.1 GCA_021787255.1 Actinomycetes bacterium
GCTGGACTTCCGGGAGCTCGTGCTCGCCTACGAGGAGCTGGTTCGCAAGGTGCACTCGGGTAAAGCGGTCCCGGACGACTTCGCCGGCGTGACCGTGAGCCTCACGAATCCCGGGACGCTCGGCACGCTGCAGTCGGTGCCCCGTCTCATGCCCGGCCAGGGCGCGATCATCGGGGTCGGAGCGATCTCGAACCCGCCCGGCTTCGAAGCAACCGACCCGCAGCTGCTCGCCGAGCTCGGCGTCGGTCGCGTCGTCACGCTCACGTCGACGTACGACCACCGGATCGTCCAGGGCGCGGAGTCCGGGCTGTTCCTCGCCCACGTCGCCGAGTGCCTGATGGGCGATCACGGCTTCTACGACGACGTCTTCGAGTCCATGGCCGTGCCGTACAAGGCCGTGCGTTGGCACCCGGACCGGTCGGGGATCGGCGAGCGGGAGGACGAGCGGATCTCGAAGCAGGTCCACGTCCAGACCCTCATCAACATGTACAGGGTCCGTGGCCACTTGATCGCCCACCTCGACCCGCTCGATGCCGAGCCGCCGAGGACCCATCCGGAGCTCGATCCGCTCACGTACGGGCTCACCATCTGGGACCTGCCGCGCCGGTTCGTCGCGGACGGCCTCGCAGGGCGCGACCGGGCGACCCTCGAGGAGATCCTCCAGATCCTGCGGGACGCGTACTGCCGGACCCTCGGGATCGAGTACATGCACATCCAGGACCCCGCGCAGAAGCGATGGATCCAGGAGAACGTGGAGGGGGTCGACGCAGCGCTCGGAGCCGAGGAGCAACGCCACATCCTCGACCGGCTGAACGCGGCGGAGGTGTTCGAGCGGTTCTTGCACACCCGCTATGTCGGCCAGAAGCGCTTCGGGCTCGAAGGGGCAGAGTCCCTCATCGTCGTGCTCGACACGCTCCTCGACGACGCAGCGCGCGCTGGCGTCGTCGAGGCGGTGATGGGCATGGCGCACCGAGGTCGGTTGAACGTGCTCGCCAACATCGTCGGCAAGTCCTACCGGGACATCTTCTACGAGTTCGAGGGGAACCTCGATCCGGAGTCGGTGCAAGGTTCCGGAGACGTGAAGTACCACAAGGGCGCAACCGGGAAGTTCACGGGGTCCTCGGGCCTCGAGCTCGCGGTGACGATGGCGTCGAACCCTTCGCATCTCGAGGCCGTCGACCCCGTCGTGGAAGGGATGGCGCGCGCGAAGCAGGACCGCTTCGTGCCGCCGAACGAGGGCGCGTCCGCGGCGTCCGGTGCGCAGGGCGGGACGCAGTTCCCGATCCTCGCGGTGCTCGTCCACGGGGACGCGGCCTTCGCCGGGCAGGGGGTGGTTGCCGAGACGCTGAACCTCTCGGCACTCTCGGGCTACCGGGTCGGCGGCACCGTGCACATCGTGGTGAACAACCAGCTCGGGTTCACGACCGCACCGGGCGCGGCCCGAAGCTCCGTGTACCCGACGGACGTGGCGAAGATGGTCCAGGCGCCGATCTTCCACGTGAACGGCGACGACCCCGAAGCCTGCGTGCGCGCGGCGCGCCTCGCCTTCGGTTTCCGCCAGGCGTTCCACAAGGACGTCGTCATCGACCTCGTGAGCTACCGGCGCCATGGGCACAACGAAGGCGACGACCCGAGCTACACCCAGCCGCTCATGTACCAGCGCATCGACGCCAAGCGTTCGGTGCGCAAGCTCTACACCGAGACCCTCGTGCGCCGTGGTGACATCACCCTCGAGGAGGCCGAGCGGGCACTCGACGACTTCAACGCCCAGCTCCAGGCCGTCCTCGACGAGGTGCGTGCCGCGCCACCGCCGCCCCTGGCGCGACCCGCGCCCACCGGCAAGGCTGCGACGGGCGCCGAAGACGCAGGGCCGGAGGTCCCGGCCCTGGAGACGGGCGTGCCTGAGGCGCTCCTCGTCGAGCTCGCCCACCGGACCACGACCGTGCCCGAGGGCTTCACGCTGCACCCGAAGCTCGTCCGGCAGTTCGCCCAACGCAAGGACCTCGTCGCCTCCGGCGAGGTCGACTGGCCGCTCGCCGAGCAGCTTGCGATCGGTTCGTTGCTCGCCGAAGGGGTCGACGTCCGGCTCACCGGCCAGGACACGCGCCGTGGCACCTTCAGCCAGCGCCACTCGGTGCTCGTCGACTACCGGAACGGTCACGAGTACGTGCCTCTCGCGCACCTCGCAGACCTCGCGCAGGGAGGCCACGGCCACCGTGGTCACTTCACGGTGCGCGACTCGCTCCTGTCGGAGTACGCAGCCCTCGGTTTCGAGTACGGGTACTCGGTCGAGGCTCCGGACGCGCTCGTCGCATGGGAGGCACAGTTCGGCGACTTCGTGAACGGCGCGAGCATCATCATCGACAATTTCCTCGTCGCCGCAGAGGACAAGTGGGGCCAGCATGCGGGGCTCGCGCTCCTGCTGCCTCATGGCTACGAAGGCCAGGGACCCGAGCACTCCTCGGCTCGTATCGAGCGGTTCCTGACGCTGGCAGCCCGCGGCAACATGCGCGTCACCGTGCCGTCGAACGCGGCGCAGTACTTCCACTTGCTGCGCGCCCAGCCGAGGCGGATGCCCGCAACTCCGCTCGTCATCATGACGCCCAAGTCGATGCTGCGCGCCCAGCGGTCGCGCTCGCCGCTCGCCGCGCTCACGTCGGGTTCGTTCGCCGAGGTGCTCGACGACCCGTCGGTCCCCGATCCCTCACAGGTGCGGCGTGTGGTGCTCGCGAGCGGCAAGGTCGCCCACGAGGCCATGCAGCGACGGGACGAGCGGCTCACTGGGGTCGGCCCCTCGCGGGTCGTGCCGTCCTCTGAGGCGTCCCCGCATCCGGCGTCCGCGGTGGCCGTCGTGCGCGTCGAGCAGCTGTACCCCTGGCCGGAACGGCGCATCGGCGAGGTCCTCGCTCGCTATCCCGCGGCCACCGAGGTCATGTGGCTCCAAGAGGAGCCCGAGAACATGGGAGCTTGGCCGTTCGCGCACTCGCGGCTCCACAGGATCCTGCGCGGGCGCTACACGCTCGTCCATGCGAGCCGGCCGGAGTCGGCGAGCCCGGCGACGGGAAGCGCGACGCTGCACCAGCTCGAGCAGGCCTCGCTCCTCGACCGTGCGATCGGCTGACCCGCCGGGGCCCAGGGCTGCTGTCGCATGAGCGTCGCGCCCGAGAGGCACGTGGTCGTGGTGGACGGCTCGAACCTCGCGACCGAGGGCCGTACGACCCCGAGCCTCGTCCAGCTCGACGAGGCCGTCCGTGCGTACGCGGCCGAGGACCCCACGGCGGAGATCGTCGTCGTCGTCGACGCGTCGTTCGAGCACCGCGTCGACCCCTCCGAGCGCAAGCAGCTGATCGACGCCGAGCTCCACGGAGAGGTCGTCTCTCCCCCTGCAGGCGCGATCGGACGTGGTGACGCGTTCGTGCTGCGCATCGCCGAGCGCACCGGCGCGGTCGTGCTCTCGAACGATTCGTTCCAGGAGTTCCACGCCGAGCACCCGTGGCTCTTCGACAAGGGCAGGCTCGTCGGCGGCAAGCCCGTGCCGGGCGTGGGATGGATCTTCACCCCCCGAATCCCCGTACGAGGACCCAAGAGCCGGCAGGCCACGCGACAGACGAAGGGCGAGGGGCTCGGGACGCTCTCGGCGCCCGTGAAGGCCGCAGAGCTGGCGAAGGCCGCGAGGAAGGTCGCCGGGAGGAAGGCACCGGTCCTCCCCGATGGCTCCACGCCGAAGGTGGGCGACGTCTGGCCGGCTGGGGCGCCTGCTGCCGGCGCTCTTGTGCCGGAAGAGGCCGAGACGACGCCGAAGGGGGCCGCCGGGGAAGTCCCGAAGAAAGGTGCCAAGGAGAGGGCGAAGGAGCAAAAAAAGAAGAAGGCTCCCGAGCAGGCGGGCGCAGGAGGCGGCGCGGCGGAGTTGCCGGCGGCGACCGCCGACGCGATCGCCGCGGCGGCGACGCAGGTGGAGACGAAGGCCCCTTCCAGGGCGACCCCTGCGAAGAAGGCTCCTCCCAAGGTGACCCCTGCGAAGAAGGCCCCCCCCAAGGCGACCCCTGCGAAGAAGGCTCCAGGCGCGCCGGTGGGGGTGGAGGAGCGGGAGGCGCCGCAGCCGGAGCTGCCGGGTACCCAGAAGCCACGACGCGGGCAGCAGGGCTCTGCAGCGACTGCGACCGAAGAAGCGTCTCGCAGGGTGGCTT
>JAJYMD010000261.1 GCA_021787255.1 Actinomycetes bacterium
TCTTCTGCCGGACCAAGAGCGGCGCGGACCGTCTCTCGGGACGCCTCGCTCGCTCCGGCCTGGCGTCGGCCGCGATCCACGGCAACCGCAGTCAGCGCCAGCGTGAGCGGGCTCTGGCGGCGTTCCGCGCCGGCCGGCTCGACGTGCTGGTCGCGACCGACATCGCAGCGCGGGGGATCCACGTGGACGCGGTGCCGCTCGTGGTCCACTTCGCCCCCGCTGCCGACGCCACCGACTACGTGCACCGGTCGGGCCGTACCGGACGAGCAGGTGCCGACGGGACGGTCGTGTCGTTGGTCGCCGCCGCGCACCTCGGCGCGATCGGGCTGCTGCAGCGAAGGCTGGGCCTCCCGTCCGGCGTCTCTGCGCCCGACGTCGCCTCCCTCGCTGGCCTTGGCACCACCGGAAGCTCCCGACCCGGTCCGGCGCCAGCGAGACCCGGCGGGGGCGACCCCGGCATCCGCGCGAAGGGCGTGCCGAGCCCGCCCGGTGACCGCACCACGCCCCCGATGCGCGCTCCCCGGCGTCGGAGGCGCCAGGCGAACTGGCGCTGACCTGGGGATCCGAAGCTCGAGCGAGCCGGCCAGCAGCGCAGGGCGAGGCCTCGAGAAGCATCGAGGGGCGTCCGGACACCACGGCTCCTCATCTGCGTCCGCTCGGGACGAGCTCGGCCATCGGGTGGAGGAGGGAATCGGCAACGACCCGGCGGCCCGCTCAGCGGCGGTTCGCGGGAAGTTCACCCGAAGTTCGCGCTGCGGACACCAGCAGTTCAGGAGCAGGTCAACTTGCCCAGCCAAGATGCCTTCCGTCGAGAAGAGGGAGCCATCACGTGCGCGCGTCGACCCGACGCAGAGGAGACCGGCTGTGAGTGACGAGAGGGCGTCGGGGAGCGAGCTGTACCGCCAGCTCGACGAGGCGGAGGTCGGTGCCCGGCACTGGCTCACGGTGGTCACCGCCGGGATGGGGTTCTTCACCGACGCCTACGACCTGTTCATCATCGGCACGGTCACCGTGCTGCTCACGCCGCTCTTCCACCTGAGCACGAACCAGATCTCCTTGCTGAACTCGGCGTCGCTCCTGGCGTCGGTGGCCGGTGCGCTCAGCTTCGGGAAGCTCATGGACGTCCTCGGCAGAAAGCGCATGTACGGCGTCGAGGTGGCGATCCTCGTGCTCGGGGCGATCTTGACGGCGTTCGCGTGGAGCTTCACCTCGCTGTTCGTCTTCCGCCTCGTGGTCGGCTACGGGGTGGGGGGGGACTACGCGACCTCGGCCGTGCTCACCTCGGAGTACGCGAGCAGGCGCTCTCGCGGGCGACTCGTCGGCTCGGTGTTCGCAATGCAGGGCCTCGGGCTCTTGGCCGGCCCCGCCATCGCCTCGATCTTCCTCGGCGCGGGGGTGCCCACGGGCGTCGCCTGGCGGCTCATGCTCGGCCTCGGCGCCGTCCCTGCCGCCTCGGTCGTCTACCTGCGACGCAGGATCCGAGAGTCGCCTCGCTACACCCTGAGCGTGAAGGGCGACGTGGCGGCCACGGCGACCACCGTGGCCTGGGTGACCGGTACGCAGCCCGCGCTCGGGGGAAACCGGGGAGACGGCGCGAGCGCAGCGGGCGCCACGAGCCTGGCGCTCGTCAACGGGAACGGGAATGGGAAGGGCGGCGGCGTGCGGGCTCGGCTCACCTCGAAGCCCTTCCTCCTGCGCCTTGTCGGGACCGCAGGGAGCTGGTTCTTGATGGACATCGCCTTCTACGGCAACTCGGTCTCGAGCCCGCTCATCTTGAAGCTGCTCCAGCCCAAGGGCACCCTGCTCGACCACACGCTGATCTCCCTCGCCATCTTCGCCGCTGCGGCCTTCCCCGGCTACTGGCTGGCCGTGTACCTGATGGACCGCATCGGGAGGAAGCGCATCCAGTGGCAGGGCTTCGCCGTGATGACCGCCGCCTTCGCCCTCATCTGGCTGCTCCCCGACGGGGCGAGCGCGGTGGGCGTCTTCCTCCCGCTGTTCGCCATCAGCTACTTCTTCGTCGAGTTCGGTCCCAACCAGACGACCTTCGTCTACCCCTCGGAGATCTTCCCGACCTCGGTGAGGGGGACTGCGGACGGGATCTCGGCTGCAGCGGGCAAGCTCGGGGCGTTCCTCGGCGCCCTGCTCGTCCCGCACCTGCTGGCCGCGGTCGGCATCAGCGGCGTCATGGGCGTGATGGCCGGCGTGTCGGCCGTCGGGATCGTCCTCACCCTCGTGGCGTTGCCCGAGCCCAAGGGCCAGACCCTCGAGCTCGCCTCCGCAGAGATCCGGCCCGACCCGGACCTCTCGCCGGGCGCAGGACGGTCGCAGACCGTGCAGCACGTCGGTCCCCTCAGTTGAGACGGCACGAGAGCGCGTGGAGCCGGGACTGGCATGCCGCCTGCCGGCGTGGACTCACCGGACTGCCGGAGTGCGCGCCTGCGAGCGCTCAGGACGACGACAGCGGGGTGAACGGTGGGCCAGATCCCGTGTCGCACCGCTCCGATGTCCGGACCTCGGCGCCACAGCCACCGGGCTTGGTCGCGACGCCCAGGTAGAGGTACCCGAAGGGCTGCAGGGCGCGGGGGCCGCCCATCTGCTCGAAGCGGAGCTCGCGAAGCAGGAAGCCGGCTTCTCGCACGAGCCGGTCGATCGGGCGGTCGAGCTGGCAGCCCCCTCCCAGACGCCGCTGCAGCGGGTTGAGCCGGCGCTGCCAGCGGGCCACGCCAGCCACAGGCGACAGCCCGTGCTCCAGGAAATGGAAGGTCCCCCCAGGCTCGAGGACGCGCAGCAGCTCCTCGAGGGTCCGGGAAGGGCTCGGGACCGTGCACAGCGTGAAGGTGGACACCGCGCAAGCCACCGACGAGCTCTCCAGGGCCAGCTCCTGGGCGTCGAGACCGACGAGCTCGACCGGCACCCGCCGGGAGCTGATCCGCCGGGCAGCCAACCGGAGCGCCACCTTCGACGGCTCGACCGCAAGGACCTTCGTCACGGCAGGGGGATAGCTCGCGAGGTTCAGCCCGGAGCCGAAGCCCACTTCGACCACCTCGCCGAAGGCACCCGCCAGCGCCTCTTGCCGAAGGCGGCGCACCTCGACCGTGTCGAGCAGAAGGTCCGTCGCCCGCGGGACGACCTGGTTCCTCCACATGCCCATACCACATCCTCGCGGCCGCGGCTCCCCGGGGCGTGCCGAGCGCACGGCGTGCTCGTTCCTGGCGCCGGCCCGCTCACGCTCGCCTTACTGGCCAGGGCTGCGCCCCTTCAGCTCTTCCAGCTCGGCTCTCACCGAAGCCACCTCGTCTTCCAGGTCCCCGAGGTACTCCTCGAGGTCCTCGACGCGCGCGCGTCGCCGGCGAGCTCCGCGCGCCCCCGGCGCGATCCCGCGTCCATAGCCGTAGCCGAGCTCGGGTCCGTAGCCGTGCGCCCAGTGGTGGCAATGTCCGTGTCCGTAGCAGCAGCTCATCTCGTGACCTCCTTGCGGGGCTCGTCAGGCCTCCTCGGACGACGATGGGGCACACGGGGCCGCCGTGCGTAGAGGCGAACGTCCTGCAGGGCGCGAGGATGGACCCTTCGATGCTGCGTGGTGGGCGAGCTGCTGCGCGTGGAGGGAGAGGGAAAGGAGAGGCGGTGGCCGAGCCGCAAGGCAGCGAGGCGCAAGGCAGCGAGCCGGAAGCGAAGGAGACGGGAGGCAGCGAGCCGGAACGGAAGAACCGCGTGCGTCTGGAGCTCGAAGAGGGCTACCGGTTCCGTGCCGGCTTCGGCGGCGGGCGCCACGAGCTGGTCATGGACGAGCCGCCTCCACTGGGCGAGGGCTCGGGACCCAACGCGTCGTCGGTGCTGGGCGCGGCGGTCGGCCACTGCCTGAGCGCGAGCCTCCTGTACTGCCTCCGAAAGGCCCACGTGGACGTGCAGGGCATGGCAGCCGACATCGAGGTGACGCTCGCCCGCAACGATCGCGGCCGTCTGCGCGTCGATGCCGTCCGCGTGCAGCTGCACCCACAGCTCGCGCCCGGCACAGAGGGTCGAGTCAGACGCTGCCTCGAGCTGTTCGAGGACTTCTGCGTGGTGACCGAGGCGGTTCGCGAGGGCATCCGTGTGGACGTCGACGTGGACGCCAGCCCGGCCAGATGACCTTCGGCCCTACCGGCTCGTGACCTTCTGCGACGGATGGTGAACTGTGGTCCG
>JAJYMD010000202.1 GCA_021787255.1 Actinomycetes bacterium
AGCGCGGGCTCTCGGTCACCTTGCACGTGATGCAGTCGAGCGGGGGGATGGTCTCCGCGGCCGCCGCGCGCGACGTGACCCTCCAGACGCTGCTTTCCGGGCCGGTCGGGGGCACCATGGGTGGAGTCGCGCTGGCTCGTCTGCTCGGTCGGCCGAACCTCGTCTGCATCGACATGGGGGGCACGAGCTTCGACGTGAGCCTGGTCGTCGACGGTCGTCCTGACGTCTCCACCGAGACCGCGCTCGAAGGGTTCCCCCTCCTCCTGCCCGTCGTCAACATCCACACCATCGGTGCCGGAGGAGGCTCGATCGCCTACCTGGAGGCAGGAGGCCTGCGAGTCGGGCCGGAGAGCGCTGGCGCGGAGCCGGGGCCGGCAGCCTACGGGCGAGGCGGGACCCGCCCGACCGTGACGGACGCGAACGTCGTCTTGGGCCGTGTCGACCCGAGCTGGTTCGCCGGCGGTCGCATGACCCTTGACGTCGACGCCGCCCGCAGGGCAGTCGCGTCGCTCGGAGAAGCCCTGGGCCTCGAGACCGTCGAGCTCGCTGAGGGGATCTGCGACGTCGTGAACGCCAAAATGGGTCAAGCCATCCGGACTCTCACGGTCGAGAAGGGCATCGAGCCGCGCGACTTCTCCTTGGTCGCGTTCGGTGGGGCAGGCGCGATGCACGCGGTGTTCCTGGCGCGAGAGCTCGAGATCGACGAGGTGATCGTCCCCCCGCTCCCCGGCGCGTTCTCTGCGTGGGGGATGCTCGAGACCGAGCTCAGGAAGGACTCCTCGCTCTCCTTCTACGCGCCCTTCGCCGGCGCGGACCGCGCGGAGCTGGTGAAGCTGCTCGCCGAGATGGAGAGCGAAGGGCGGATCACGCTCCTCGACCAAGGGGTCGCGGAGCCGGCGGTCCGCGTGGAGCACAGCATGGATCTGCGCTACGAGGGCCAGGAGTACACGCTCGTCGTCCCGCTCGAAGACCTGGACGAGGTCCGGGCCGAGAGCTTCGTCGACGTCGTCGGTGATCGCTTCCATGCCGCGCACCGCAGGCGGTTCGGGCACTCGAACCCAGGTGCGCCGATGGAGGTCGTCGCGTTGCGCACCACCGTCTTCGGCGACCTCGGCCGACCCGAGCCGGTGCCCAAAGCCCCCGACCCCGATCCTCGGTGGCAGGCGGAGCGACGCCTGGTCGTGTTCGGTCGTGCCGAGCACGAGACCCAGATCGTCCGGCGCGCCGCGCTCCCGGTCGGCGCCGAGCTCGAAGGACCGGTCGTGGTGCTGGAGGAGACCGCGACGACCGTCGTGCCGCCAGGAGCAGCGGTGAGAGTCGATCCGCTCGGTGCCCTCGTCATCAGCGTCGGTGAGTGAGAGCATGAGGCGCGTTGCACGCAGAGCCCAAGAGGATCCCAGAGAGCAGGGAGGCAAGAGATGACGACCACGCTGGCCAGCCCCGCGCCGGCCGCACGAGGAGCGCTCACTCGAGCGGTCGATCCGATCACGACCGAGATCATCAGGTCGGGGCTCAACGCCGCTGCCGACGAGATGAACGCCACCCTGATCCGCTCGGCCTACACGCCGGTGATCTACGAGATGAAGGACTGCTCGGTCGGGTTGCTCGACGACCGGCACCAGATCCTGGGCCAGTCCGCAGGTCTTCCGATCTTCCTCGGGAACCTGGAGGTCGTGACCGAGCTCACCGAGGTACAGATCGGGCGTGAGGGTTGGCACCCTGACGACGTGTGGATCCTGAACGACTCGTACCTCGCTGGGACCCACCTTCACGACATGACGGTGTACGGGCCGGTGTTCGTGGACGCCGAGCTCGTCGGGTTCGCCACGTGCCGAGCGCACTGGCTCGACGTGGGCAGCAAGGATGCCGGGGGCTCGACGGACTCGACGGACATCTTCCAGGAAGGGCTGCGACTGGGTCCGACGAAGGTTGTCGACGGGGGCAAGCTCTTGGACGACGTCGTGGACGTGCTCACGAGGAACGGACGGTTCCCCTATCCCGCGAGAGGCGACCTCTTCGCACAAGTCGCCTGCGTCAGGACCGGCCAGGACCGCCTCGCACGCCTGGTGCGCCGCTACGGCATCGAGACCATCCGAGCAGCTCGGGAGCAGATCTTCGAGCAGACCGAGCGCCTGGAGCGTGCGGCCGTCCAGGCGATCCCGGACGGGATCTACGAAGCCGAGGGTTGCCTCGACGACGACGGGGTGGTCCCCGGCGTCCCGCGGTGGGTGCGCGTGCGGGTCGAGGTGGTCGGGGACCGGATGGTCCTGGACCTCTCGGGCACCGACGACATGGCGGAGGGTCCCGTCAACTGTGGTGCGGCGCAGGCGGTCTCTGCAGCCCGGGTCGCGTACAAGCTGCTCGTGAACCCGGACAAGCCCGTCGACGGAGGTGCGTTCCGCCCGCTCGAGGTCAAGGTGCGACCGGGCTCTCTCCTCGCTGCAGAAGAGCCTGCGCCGTGCGAGTGGTACTTCACCCCCCTCGGACTGCTCATCGACCTCGTGGTGAAGGCCCTGGCCCCGGTCATGCCCGACCGCTGCGCCGCGGCCAGCTACGGAGACTCGATGGTCATCGGGATCGCAGGAAAGGATCCACGCAACGGGCTCCCGTACCTCGTGTACGAGCCGACGGTGGGCGGATGGGGTGCATGGCGAGGCGGTGACGGCCAGGATGCCCTCATCAACAACGTGAACGGGTCGCTGAAGGACGTCCCGATCGAAGTCGCCGAGACCAAGTACCCCGTCTACCTTCGGCGGTACGCCATCCGGCAGGACTCAGGCGGTCCTGGCACCTGGCGGGGCGGCAACGGCGTCGAGCGTGAGTACGTGCTGGAGGCCGACGGGGTCATGTCGTTGTGGTTCGAGCGTTCGAAGACCCCCGCGTGGGGGCTGTTCGGGGGGCAGGACGCGACGCCTCCCGAAGTGGTGGTGAACGAGGGACGACCCGGCGAGACGAAGATGCTCAAGGTGAACGCCTTCCGGTTGAAAAAGGGCGACACCGTGGTCTGTCGGACCGGAGGGGGAGGCGGCTTCGGTGACCCCGCCGAGCGGTCGCGGGTGCTGGTCGAAGCCGATCTCCGTGACGGGAGGATCTCGATGGAGATGGCGAGACGCGTCTATGGGTATGTCGAGAATTGACACAGAAAGGGAAGGGAGCACAGATGTCATCGATTGAGAGACGGGGGGAGAGCACTGTGACAGGACAGGAGCGTGTGGAGAGCCGGAGGAAGAGTCGACGACGCGCCACGACGCGGGCGCTTCGGTGCGCCGTTCCCGGCGTGGTGGCCGCGTCCACCGTGCTGGGTATGGTCGGGATCGCGGGCGCTGCGCCGGCAAGGGTCGAGGGACGGCTGAAGAAGGTGCCGCACGTCGCCTTCTTCGGGTTCGCGACCGACAACTCGTTCGCTCAAGCGACGTGGAAGGGGGTCCAGAAGGCTGCCAAGAAGTTCGGGGGAACGGCCTTCTTCTTCAACGGCAACTTCTCCGCGACCACCCAGATCGCCCAGATGGAGGACGCGATCACCTCTGGAAAGTACAACGTGTTCGTGGTGCAGGCCAACGACGGCAGCTCGGTCGTTCCCGAGGTGAGGGCCGCGATCAAGAAGGGGATCGTGGTGGTCGCGGAATTCACCCAGGTGGGCTCGAACTATGCCGCCATCAAGCCGCAAGTGAAAGGGGAGATCTCTGTCGTCGAGGACTCCGTCCTGAACGGTACCGACTTGGGCAAGCTGGGGATCGGCGCCTGTGGGAGCCTTCCGAAGTGCAACGTCGTGTACCTCCAGGGTTTTCCGACACTGCCGCTCACAGTCGCTCGCACGAAGGCCGCGTTGGCGGAGCTGAAGTCCGACCCGAAGGTGGATGTGCTCGAGACGCCCAAGGGCGGGTACACAGCGTCGACAGGTGAGACGGTCACCGAGGACGTCCTGAGCGCGCACCCGACAGTGAACGTCATCATCGGGTCCTCCCAGGCGATCGAGGGCGCGACGATCGTGCTGCGGGACCACCATCTTCTCGGGAAGGTGAAGCTGGTCGGCAACGGAGGCTCCGTCACAGCGGTCACATACGTGCGGAAGGGCGACTGGTACGCGACTTTCGGCATTCCGGAGGTGACCGACGGGTACGAGGCAACCCTCTTCGGCATCGAGAAGTTGGAAGGTGGAAAGCCGCCGACGGCGACCAACTCCG
>JAJYMD010000286.1 GCA_021787255.1 Actinomycetes bacterium
ACGTCGTCCTGGGTGACGAACGACGCCTCCATGTCGAGCTGGGTGAACTCGAACTGGCGGTCCGCGCGCAGGTCCTCGTCGCGCAGGCACCGCGCGAGCTGGTAGTAGCGGTCGAACCCGCCGACCATGAGCAGCTGCTTGGCGATCTGTGGGCTCTGCGGCAGGACGTAGAAGTCGCCGGGGTGCAGCCGGCTCGGCACCGCGAACTCGCGTGCGCCCTCGGGCGTCGGAGACCACAGGAGCGGGGTCTCGACCTCGCAGAACCCCTGGCGGTCCATCGCGCGCCGGATCGCCGACACCACCGCGGCACGCAGCCGCAGGTTCGCCTGCATCCGAGGCCGCCGCAGGTCGACGTAGCGATGGCGAAGCCGCACCGCCTCGTCGACCTCGGCGCGGTCCTCGACGAGGAACGGCGGGGGCTCCGCGACGGAGAGCACCTCGACCGTGCACTCCCCGACCTCCACCTCGCCGGTGGCGAGCGCCGGGTTCTCCATGCCCTCGGGACGCCGGCGCACCACGCCCGACACCGCCACGACGTACTCGCTGCGCAGGTCGACCGACCCGTCCACCACGCACTGGACGATGCCGCTCCAGTCGCGCAGGTCCACGAAGGCGAGGTGCTCGCCGTGCTCCCGGCGTCGGGCGACCCAGCCGCACAGCCGCACTCGCGAACCGATGTCCGCGAGGCCGACCTCCCCGCACAGCCCCGTGCGCATCGACGTCGCGCTCGTCACCTGTCGAGCCCCCCTCGCAGCTCCCCGCTCGCCGTGTCGGCCAGTCCTTTGGCCTGGCGCACGGCCTCGGCGACGGCGTCCAACGGCACCGGCTCCTGGCCTGCCTGCGCCCTGAGCGGGCGCACGAGGACGGTGCCCGCCGCCGCCTCCGCCGGGCCCACGATGACCGCGACGGCCGCGCCGGAACGGTCAGCCAGCTTCATCTGGGCCTTCATGGAGCGGTCGCCGAAAGCTCTGTCGGCGCCGAGCCCCGCCTCGCGCAGACGCGTGGTCACCTCCCGCGCCACCCGGCCACCGGCGACGTCGACGACGAAGGCGTCGAGGGTCGGCGGGCGAACCGGGAAGACCCCTTCGGCGTCGCAGGCGACGAGGAGGCGCTCGATCCCCATGCCGAAGCCGACGCCCGGCGTCGGGTCGCCCCCGAGCATCTCGACCAGCCCGTCGTAGCGGCCGCCGCCGCACAGCGCGTTCTGCGCCGCCTCGATGGCCCCCGACGCGAACTCGAAGGTCGTGCGCGTGTAGTAGTCGAAGCCGCGCACGAGGCGGGGGTCGATCTCGAAGGGGATGTCGAGCGCGTCGAGCCCTTCTTGGACCCTCGCGAAGTGCGCTGCGCACTCCTCGCAGAGGTGGGCGACCAGCTCGGGCGCGCCGGCCGTGACAGCCCGGCACTCCGGGCGCTTGCAGTCGAGCACGCGCATCGCGTTGGCGCGGAACCGCTCGCGGTGCTCCTCGCACAGTTCGTCGCGGTGCGCCTCCAGGTAGGCGGTCAAGAGCTCCAGGTACGCCGGACGGCACGTCCGGTCGCCCATCGACCCGATGCGCAGCGAGTAGTCGGCGAGGCCCAGGGAGCCGAAGAACGCGTGCGCGACCCAGATCACCTCGACGTCGAGGTCCGCGTCGGCGACGCCCAGCGCCTCGATCCCGAGCTGGTGGTGCTGGCGGTAGCGCGCAGCCTGGGGGCGCTCGTGGCGCAGCAGCGGTGCCATGTACCACGCCTTCCAGGGCAGGACGGGGCGGTGCTGGAGGTAGGCACGCACCACCGACGCGGTCCCCTCGGGCCGCAGGGCCAGCATCTGGCCGTCCCGGTCGCAGAATTCGTACATCTCCTTCCCGACGACGTCGTTCTGCTCGCCGATGCCGCGTCGGAACACCGACGCGTACTCGAACACCGGGCTCTGGATGAGGCCGTACCCCGCCGCCTCGACGAGCGCCCGGAACCGGGCGATCGTCGCTTCGAATCGCGACGACTCGGGCCACAGGACGTCCCTCGTGCCGGTGGGGGCGCGCGGCGTCGCGCGCTCGTCGCCTCCTCCTGGCACGCTCAGGCCTTCTTGCCGGGAAGCACGCGGTGCACGTCGTACACGCCGTCGAGGTGCTTGAGCGACGTCAGCACCGACTGCAGGTGCGTCGGCGCGGCGAGCTCGACCTCGAAGGACATCCTGCTGACCCGGTCCGGCGTCGTCACGGTGCGCGCGGCCACGATGTTGAGGTGATGCTCTGACACCACGCGGCTCACGTCCGCGAGGAGACGCTCGCGGTCGAACGCCAGGACCTCCACGGTCGCGAGGAACACGCCCTCGACGCCCCGGTCCCACTCGACCTCGATCAGCCGCTCCCGGGATCGCCGGGCGAGCGCGGTGGCGTTCGAGCAGTCGGCCCGGTGGACCGACACGCCGCGACCCTGGGTCACGAAGCCGAGGATCTCGTCGCCCGGCACGGGCGTGCAGCACCGGGCGAGATGGACCATCACGTCGTCGAGCCCTTCCACGTAGAGGCCGGCGGCGGCGACGCGGCTGCGCCGCTTGCGCCCCGCGGTCAGGGTCGCGGTCGTCGGCAGCTGCTCGGGCTCCCCGGGGCGCAGCTCGCGCGTGAGCCGCTGCCGTATCGACTGGGCAGACACCTGGTGCTCGCCGATCGCAGCGAACAGCGCGTCGGTGTCGGCGAGGTTCATCGCCGCGGCCACCTGGGTGAGCGCGTTCGAGGCCATCACCTTGTGCAGCGGCATGCTCTCGCGTCGGAGCGCCTTCGTGAGCTCCTCCCGTCCCGTCTCGATCGCGTCCTCTCGCCGCTCCCTGCTGAACCACTGTCGGATCTTGTTGCGCGCACGGGAGGACGAGACGATGTCGAGCCAGTCGCGCGACGGCGCGGCGGCCGGCGACTTCGAGGTGAAGATCTCGACCGTGTCGGCGGACGCGAGCCGCGTGTCGAGCGGGACCAGCCTTCCGTTCACGCGGGCCCCGATGCACCGGTGGCCCACCTCGGTGTGGATCGCGTACGCGAAGTCGACCGGGGTCGAACGCGCCGGCAGCGCGATGACCCTGCCCTTCGGGGTGAACACGTACACCTCGTCCTGCTCGAGGTCGAGCTTCAGCGCCTCGAGGAACTCGAGCGGGTCCGCCGTCTCCCGACCGACGTCCGAGATCCTCTGCATCCAGGCGATCTCCGAGGAGACGTCCTCCTTCTCCTTGTAGCCCCAGTGCGCGGCGATGCCGTACTCGGCGCGCCGGTGCATCTCGTGGGTCCGTACCTGGACCTCGATGGGCTTGCCGTCCAGGCCGATCACGGTGGTGTGCAACGACTGGTACAGGTTGAACTTCGGCGAATTGATGTAGTCCTTGAACCGTCCCTGCACCGGTGGCCAGATGGCGTGGATCGCGCCGAGTGCCGCCCAGCAGTCCTTCTCGGCGGCGACGACGACCCGGATACCCACGAGGTCGTGGATGTCGTCGAACTCCTTGCCGCGCACGACCATCTTCTCGTAGATGCTCCAGAGGTGCTTCGGCCGGCCGGTCACCTCGGCCTCGATCCCCGCGACGGTCAGCCGCTCGCGCACCGAGACCAGCACGCGCGCGAGGTACTCCTCCCTCTGGGGGGCGCGCACCGCGACCATCTGCTCGATCTCCGCGTAGCGCCGCGGGTGCAAGGTCGCGAACGCGAGGTCCTCGAGCTGCCAGCGCACCTGCTGGACGCCGAGACGGTGCGCGAGCGGGGCGTACACGTCGAAGGTCTCGGTCGCGATCCGCCGTTGCTTCCACTCGGGCATCACCGCGAGCGTCAGCATGTTGTGGAGCCGATCTGCGAGCTTGATGAGCAGCACGCGCCAGTCGCTCGCCATCGCGACCAGCATCTTGCGGATGGTGGCGGCCTGCTGCTGCTCCTTCGAGTCGAACTGGAGCCGGTCGAGCTTGGTCACCCCGTCAACGATGGCCGCCACCGCGGGGCCGAGCTCGGCGGTGATCACCTCGAGGGTGACCCCGGTGTCCTCGACCACGTCGTGCAGCAGGGCCGCGGCGATCGAGAGGGCATCGAGCCCGAGGTCGGCGACGATCCCCGCCACCGCGATCGGATGGGTGACGTACTGCTCGCCCGACTTGCGGTACTGGCCCTCGTGAGCCGCCGCGGCGATGCGCGCGGCATGCAGCACGGGAGCGACGTCGGCGTCG
>JAJYMD010000380.1 GCA_021787255.1 Actinomycetes bacterium
GTCTGCCAGCAACAGCCGCAGTGGATCCGTAGTCATGGCTCGATCGAGGACGGCGAGCTGGTGGGGCAGCGGATCGACGCCGCCCCGGGCGATCGCAAGCGGTTCGCCGTTCGCCATCGCGCGCCACGCCAAGCCGGTCGCGGCGCGCCAAACGACCTCATCTGGCAGCCACGACCGATCTGCGAGTGGGCAGAGCGCCGCGGCAGCCACCCGTTCAAGCCGTCCGGTCGACGGTACTGCGACCGTCGCCACCGATTCGCCCCAGAGCTCCTCGGTGGCCAGGATCGTGACGGGCTCCCCGCCGTCAGCCCACCAGGCGGCCTCCATGTCAGCCGGCGAGCTGCTCGGCGTTGTCGAGGTAGAAGAGCAACCGCTCGTCCTGCGCGAACGCCTCAGCGGGGAGCCGCTTGCCGACGGCCACGATCGACGCGAAGTCGCGACGCTCCCACGCGTCGGAGAAGCCTGCTCGCACGGCGGCGAGGCTGAAGTGCTTCAACGCTCCCTTGCCGGCGGCGTAGGTCGCGAACTCCTTGAGTCGCTCCCGCTTCCGCAGCTTCTCGAGGTCGGCCTCCTTCTTCGGATCCGGCACGTACCACCGGCCCTCGTCGTCCTGCAGGCACGACCGTTCGAGCAACACCTTGAGGTCGGGCGCCTCCTCCCAGTCCGGGAGCCCGGCCTGCACCTCACGGAAGAACTCCGGCTGGATCGCCGCGTACGGCTGGGGGTTGCGGCGACTCTTGAGGAACTGGCGGAGCCACTGGATCGCCGACTCCTCGTCGGTGATGAACAGCTGCGCCGCCTTCAGGTCCTTGATCGTCATCCGCTGGCGCTCGTACGCCTCGACCTGCTCGTCGAGGAAGTGCATGCCGTCGCGCTGGGGGAATCGTTGTGACAGCCCCTCGTAGAACTCCGCTGCCGTCACCGGGATGGCGAGGTTGCGCGTCAGGTGGAACGCCTCCATCCGGTCGTAGAGCCGATCAGGCAGCCGCTCACGGATGACCCGCTGCTCGCCGCTCGCATCGCGCTCGACGGTCACGGGCAGGTGATGCAGGTGCTCCCGCACGAAGGCCCATGCCGTGTCCGGCGTTCCGGCAGCAGGCCCGATGCGCTCGGCGAGCTCGTCGGCCGGCTTGTACGCCGATATGACAAGGTCACGCTTCACGGCGTTGGTAGCCGTGACCTGGCGGTAGGAGAGTTGTTCCTTGTCGATGATGCGCGTATCGGCGACGACGAAGCCAGCCTTGGCCAGCGCGTGCTGAATCGTGAGCCACACCTCGTTGGACGAGTTTGAAAACTCGACGGTCATCCACCGGCCCGGCTTGAGCACGCGGTTGAACTCGGCGAAGCACTGCTCCATGCGGTCGCCGTACTCGCCCAGCTCGCGCGGAACGCGCCTGGACTGGTTGACGATCGCCTCCTCAGCGGTGTCGGTCCACACGCGGTGCCACGATTCGACCAGGTACGCCAGGTCCGCGTAGTAGATGTTCGAGCCGAACGGCGGGTCGACGAAGACGTAGTCAATCGACGCATCGGGCAGATCGAGGTTGGTCGACGAACCCGTGGAGATAGCTGTGCCGCCGAGCCGAGCTGGCGACGCTTCCCAGGTCTTGACCAGCAACTTCCGCTTACCTCTCACCAGTGAAGTGCCCTCGAGGTTGTAGCGAGGATGGCACTCCGACACGAGAGAGCTGACGTAATAGACGCCGCTCTGGGCCCGGTTGACTTGTGAGTGGTCCGTGGCCTTGTACCGGTTCATCCACGACATGCCCCACATCGCTTGCTCAACCCAGAAGAGCAGCGCATGGCGGAGGACAGGGTCAGGCTCCTCTGCAGCGAGCGACCACAACACTGAGAGTGCTACGAGGGCACGATCGCCCCAGAAGTGATGAACATGGGTAAAGCCCTTCGCTGGCATCGGTGCACGTTCATGTGTCATGTGCATGAAGGGCAGTTCTTGGGTCGGGACCCGCGCTGGCAACACGATCGATGCGATCCGTCTTAGAACGTCGAGATCGGCATCGTCCACAGGCTTCGCCGCCTTCCGACTCCCATCTCGGAAGTGGATCGAGACGGGGCGAAACTCGATGCGTTCCATCAAGTCGCCGGCCAAGGTCCTGATCGTCGACTTCCTGCGCTCCACGCGGTCCTTGTTGAGCTCCTTGCCGCAGGACGGACAGCGGAACGTGTCGCTCACCTTGCCGGTGCGTGGGTTGAACGCTGCCTCGTAGAACGCGATCGGCCCGGCGCACGACGGGCAGGTGAACACCTCGGACCACACGACGAAATCGATCGGCCGCTCGCGCCCGCGATCGTCCGTCGTCCTGTACATCCAGCCCCACTCGTCCTCGAACTCCTCGAGAATCTCCGCGGAGCGCCGGTCGAACGCCTTGGCGTCGACTGGGAGGTTGACCCCGGCGGCGATGAAGGTCGCGGCCGGCGACAGATCAGAGAGCACCGCACGTCGCGCACCCCACTTCACCTCGCCCATCTCCTGCCCGATATCGCGACGCAGATCATTCGGTGGCATTCCGCACGCCTGTGCAGCGACACCAGTCATGCCCGTCCCGCAGAAGCCGTCGAGGACCACGTCCCCCGGCTCGGTGTAGTGCACGAGGAACCGCATGATCGCCGGGTGCGGCACCTTCGTTGGATACGAATGCGCCTTGTAGAACGGGTTCGACTTCCCTTCTGAGATGTCGGTGGTGAAGGGCCCGGGGTCGACGTACTTGCGGTCGTCGTGTCCTTCGGGCGTCGTCGCAGCCAGCCAGTCGGCGAGGTCGGGGTTGGGGCAGGCCGTGTAGTACGGCGGCAGGGACAAAGCGAGGATGTCCGCATCGTCGCCAAGCGGGGCACCGGGCAGCTCGCGGAGCTCCGCCAGCTTCCCGGCGAGACGCTTGCGGTGCGCAGCAACGTCCCAGGCAGCCGGGTTGGTCGGGAAGTCGGTCATGATTCGTCGTCTCCCTTCGGCAGGAACCGCACCCGTTCGGGATCTGCCCCGCCAGTCAGCCTGTCGAGGAGCGACTCGAGCCGCGCGCGGAGCAGGTCGCCGGTGGCCGGTGACGTGTCCGGGAAGAGCGCGTTGTTCAGCTCCTTGGGCGAGACGTTGCGGATGTCGACCCGGTTGAAGACCTGGTTGAGTGCCTCGATGAACGGGCCGTCGATGGCGTCGGGCAGCGTGCGTGTCTTGGCGAGTGCCTCGATCTTCCCGCGTGCGGTGCCGTCGCTGACGTAGCCGACCTGCTCGGCCAGCTCCTTCTCGTTGAGGCTGTCGACGAGCGTGTCGGTCCAGGCGGCAACGAGGGCGTGGGCCCGGCGCTCGCACTCCTCGAGGCGCGCCGCGGCGGACGGCCCGTCGATCGGTCGCGGCGGGTTCTGCCCGGGCAGGATGACGGAGCTCTTGAGTGCCTGCTCGTCGATCTCGAAGAGGGAGCGGATCTCGACGAGATCGGACCGGAGCTGCGCGAACGGCCCTGGCGCCAGGATCGAGACGGCCTGCAGCGCGTCGAGGATCGCGATCGGGCCCTCGAGCAGCTGGCGCTTCCGGGTGTCGCCGGCGGCGTCGACGTGGTCGTGGCGGTACGACCTCGACGCGAGGTCGGCGAATCGGCGTCGCATGTCGTCGCCGGCGTTGCGGAGCTGGACAACTCGGGTCGGATCGATGGGATCGTCGCTCTCGAGGAGGTCGACCATCTCGGTGCGCACCCCGAGCGCATCCTTCGACTCGTCGACGCCTGCGCCGAAGACGCCGGTGGCTTCCCGCAGATACTCGGCGACCGCCGTCAGCTTGTCCCGGGCCGCTAGGACGTCCTCGATCCTGGCGAGTTCCTCCTTGCCGTTGCGCGCCTGGGCGATGGTGGCGTCGTCGAGGTTGAGGCTGTTGAGCTTGCCGGCCGAGTCACGGACCTTGAGATCGCCGAGGAACCCCTTGAGGTGCTCCAGGCGTCGGGCCCGCTCGTCGGCGAGGTCGAACAGTGGCTCGCCCCAGAGTTCGGCCCGGTCGACAACGGCTCGGAGTGCCACGTCGGTGCGGCGAAGGAGGTCGTTGGTCTTGGTGACCACTTCGATGGCGAGCTTCTCGTCGGCGCCGGTGTCCTTCACCGCGCCGGCGGCGATATCGAGGATCGCGACGACCGACCGGAGCTGGGTG
>JAJYMD010000169.1 GCA_021787255.1 Actinomycetes bacterium
TTCCGATCCGGGCGCGAGAGTACGCGCCCCCAGAGCACGAGCGCAGCCTCGAGGATCGGGCCGCGACCCCGCTTCACGTGCGGCGAGAGCCGCGCGTACATCCCGTCGTCATGAGTCACATAGCAACCGGGTCGCACCACCACCACCGTCGGCACCTGCAGAGCTCCTCCTTCGGGTGCCAGTACGGCCGCGACTTCGTCGAAGTAAAGCGAACCACCCGCCGTCAAGATCGCCTGGTCCCGTGTCGTCCCCTCGAGGAGTCCCATATTGACGAGTCGCGCGCCGCACTCCACCATTCCCTGGAGAAACCGCCGTACCCGCTCAACGCTGTCCCCGCTTTCGCGACGCGGAATCATTCCCTCATAGCCGCCGACACCGGCCATCCGGAGGGCCGAGGCTGCCGCCACAGCCTGCGCGACCGCCACCGCTTCACCGATGTCCCGGACGCCGCCCCGCGCGCCGGGGATCCCCACCTCGACGAGGACGTCAAGAACCGCACGCGAAGCGGGGTGGGTGTACTTTAGCGTCTCTTCCAGAATGTGGACGCCCTCAAGGCTGTCCACGTAGCAGATCACCCGCACGCCGGACTCGATAAAGGACGCGAGATGCCGGATGGCGGTCGGGTCGACCACTTCGTTCGCGATCAGCACAGTTTGCGCGCCCGCCTCAATTGCGATGCGCGCCTGGTCCGCGTTCGCCACGGTCAGACCCCACGCACCGGCGTCGAGCTGACGGCGGAGCAAGGCTGGCGCCAACGTCGTCTTCGCGTGGGGAGCAACCTCAACACGCTGCTCCCGGCACCATTGTTGCATCCGATCGATGTTCCGCTCGACCCGATCCATCCGGAGGATGGCCAGAGGTGAAGTAGGGGCGCCGTCAAGCACGTGCCCGGCGCCGCTCGGTTTCGCTGATCGGTGCCCTTTGAGAGGCGTCATACCTGGGGCACCGCCGTGTTGCCCGCGGCCGCCACCGTCAGACCGGCGTCGACGACGATCACTTGCCCGGTCATGCCGCGCAACTGCGTCGCGACACTCACGAAGGCGTCACCAAGCTCTTCGGGGGTGCATAGTCGTCGGAGGGCGGTGGCCGCCGCCAGGTCCTCGTACCAATGCGGGAGATGAGCCCACTCTCGTGCATTGCGCTCGGTCGGCACGTCACCTGGGGCCACGGCATTGATCCGAATGCCCTCCTTCCCGAAGGGGCTAGCCATCGAGTGAACCAAGCCGATGATGCCGGCCTTGGCCGCCGCGTACGCTGGTAGCCCGTATGACAACAGTGCGTCCGTCGAGCTAACGAACGTAATGCTGCGATCCCCCGACGCCAGGCGCAGCTTAGGCAGGGTCGCCTTCAGCGTGACGAACGCGCTAATCAGGTTTTGCTCGAGCGACTGCTTAAGTAGGTCGATCGAGATCACCGCCGCGTCAGGTGCGGTCTTCTCATTCGCCAGCGCTCCTCCCGCCACCGCCAGAACGTGCTTGAGTGGCCCAACCCTTTCAAGCGCCTGCTGCACCGCGCCCTCATCGGTCACGTCCGCCTGGAAGTAGCGGTAGCCAGGGTTCGCGGCTGGCGCGGTCCTGTCCACCCCTATCACGTCGAAACCGGCAGCCATGAAGGCTCTCGTGGCGGCCGACCCCAGGCCTCCGCTGCTGCCCGTCACCAGTACCGTCCCCATCCCTCAGCCGCTCAGGTTCCAAGAGTTGACCACGTGCCGCACTTCGTCCATCTCGGCCTGGCTCAGCTCGGCAATCGGCGGCCGGACACTCGCATCGACCAGGAAGCCGCGACAAACCATCGCCGCTTTTACGACCGACACGTTGAGGGCGCTGCGATGCCGACCACGCAGCTCCTCGAACGGTCTAATCTTTTGCCACAATTCCATCGCGCGGGACATGTTCCCGGAATGCAGCTCGGACCACATTCCGAGCGAGAGTGTCGGGGCGACATTGACAAGGCCCGACGTGAACCCCTTGGCACCGAGGACACTGAAGAAGGGGGCCCACATCTCTGCCAGACCGCAGAGCGCGACGACATCACTGCCGAACTCCCGAACGAATGAGCCGAATCCGAGGATGTCCGGGACGGCATACTTCACTGCGACCACGTTCTCGAAACGAAGGACCTTGTCCAGCACCTCGAAGGGTAAACCCCGATCTCGCACGTACAGCACGATCGGACCATCGGCACCCAAGATGATCCTTTCGTAGTACTCGATAAGACCCCGTCCTGACACGTAGACGTCGGACGGGTAATGCACCATGATCCCTGTCGCCCCTCGCGCAAGCGCAAACTTCGCCTCTCGCACCGCCGTGGCGACGTCGCCGCCGACCCCTACTAGCGATACGGACCCTACAGTGGCGTCGATCGTCGTGCGCGCAACTTCGACCGCCTCGGTCGACGTCAGCGCAGCGTACTCGCTGGTGTTGCCACACGCGACCACTACGTCGACCTTCGAGGCCGCCATGCGTCGCACGATCTCTGCCAGCTTATCGTAGTCGATCTCCCCGCCTTGTCTGAACGGCGTCACGGGAATGCCATTTATACCGGCAAACCCAGGCACATAGGCCCTTTCACTAGTCACAGGCTCTGAACACCTCTCTCTTACGTCGCATCACCCACACGGCTCCCTTGTCACCACACCCGCGATTCGTCGGTCACTCACTTCCCCATCCCCGCCGTAAACCCCCGAATGAAATAGCGCTGGCCTGCAAAGTACAGGACGAGCATCGGCACCATGGATAAAAAGGCACCAGCTAAAATGAGCGGCTCGTCGGAGCTAAACCGCCCGACGTACTCGGCGAGGCCCGCCATGAGCGTCCGCTTGCCCTGGCTCTGGAGAAACACGAGAGCGATCAGGGTCTCGTTCCACACGTAGACCGCGTTCACTATGACGAGGGTGAAGATGCCCGCCCCAGCCATGGGCGAGACGATCCGCCACAACAGGCGCCAAGGCGAGCACCCGTCCATCGTGCCCGCCTCGATAATCTCCCTCGGCACCGTGCGCAAGAAGTTGACGAGGAAAAAAATCGAAAACGGGACGAGAAGCCCTACGTAAAAGATGATCACCGCCTGGAGGGTGTTCAGCATCCGGAAGGTGAACATCAAAATAAACATCGGCAAGAGGAGGACGACAGGTGGGACCACCATGAAGACAAGGTCCGCTTTCAAGAACGCCCCCCTCCCCTTGAATGTCCCGAAGACGAGGGCAAAGCTAGCCAAAAGGGCGACCAGGGTCGCGACGGCAACGGCCGAGACCGTCACGATCACGCTGTTGAGCGTCCAGGTTAAAAGCGGAGTCTGGGTCACGATATTGATGAAATTCCCAAGCGTTGGATGCGACGGCAGCGCGGTCGGAGCGAGTTCAAACGTGCGGTCCGACTTGAGGGCGGTCTGGAGCACAACCCAAATCGGGTAAAGGCTAACCAGGGAGAGCAAAATGAGGACGATGTGGCGTCCGATGGCTCGACTCGCTGCAGTAATCACAGGTCACCCCTTCGTGCCCGGATCGTCACGTAGACTGCGATCAAGATGCCGGCCATCGCGAGCAAAATAACGGCTGCGGTCGCGGCTACACCGACCGCGCCGAATTCGAAACCGTTTTGCCAAATGTAATATGTCATGACGCTCGACGACGTACCAGGTCCTCCATGCGTGATCACATAGACGTAGGTGAACACCCACGACAACACGGTTATCGCCTCCAAGACAACGAACAACTCGATGACTCGGCGAAGCTGGGGAATGACCACATGCCATTGCCGCTGCCACCAGTTCGTTCCGTCCATGACGGCGGCCTCGATTACTTCTTCGGGGAGCCCCAAAAGCCCGGCGGTAAATAAGACGATCCCAAAGCCCAGCTGCTGCCAGATGACAACCCCTCCGACCGAGTAAATCGACAGCTGCTCCGAGCCCAGCCAATCGAAGGCCAGGGCGTGCAGATGGAGGTCGTTCAAGATGCCGTTCACTGAACCACTCTCTTGCAGGAGATAGGCGAAGCACAGCCCCATCGCGACTGCAGGGAGGATGTAGGGGATGAAGACGACGAAGCGGTAGACGCGCCAACCCCGCACCACCTCGTTCAACACCAAGGCGACCAAAAGCGCGATCACAGCCATCACAGGCACCGTCGTAAG
>JAJYMD010000037.1 GCA_021787255.1 Actinomycetes bacterium
ATGAAGGTGCTGGAGAAGCTCCTCTACTTCTGGCGTCGGCCGGGGCTTTGCAATCCCTCCCCAACCGACCATCAGGTTGGCTGCCACCGTCAGGTTCGGGAACAGCTGTGGCTCCTGATGCACGACTGCGACCAGCTCACGACGCCGTTCGAGCGACAATACGAGGTCGTTGTGCGTGATGGTACCGCCGTCCTCCCGCTCTTCTCCAGCAAGCAGCTTTACCAACGTGCTCTTTCCGGCTCCGTTGGCGCCGACGATCCCGAGGATCTCTCTCGGGTGGGCCTGGAGGCTGAGCGACGCGAGAGCGTGGGTCTCCCCGTACGTCTTCCGCACACTGTCGACGATCAGCATTTGATCTGGTCTCCGTTGGAGATCACCACTCCTACGTACGCTGGCACGGACAGCCGGTGCTCGGGTCAGAACCAATGAGGGCTGCCCTTCGATTGCTGACCCGAGCTCCTAGCTCCTAGCGCGCCACGATTTCCCGTTTTCAGCTGGCGAAGTAATGCGCTCTTCCGTCCTTCTGCCGCTATGTCAGGGAGCCGGGAATGCTCTTGTACAGCGCTACCGCTGCTTGCACGTTTGTGGGAGTCCAGATCGAAGGGTCAATGTACTGGTGCGGCGACGGAACCTTCCCAGCAAGCAGCATGCTCGCGCAGCCTTTCACGAAGTTCTCTGCCTGGAGATCGTAGCGCTGGTCGACCGTGCCGATGATGTCTCCCGCCTTCAGGTCCTTGATGTAAGTCGAATTGACATTGAAGCCGAGCGTGAACACCTTCCCCTTGAGGCCCCTACTCGCGATTAGCCCGCCGATCTCAGCTGCTCCCCAGTCGCTGTCGAAGTAGAACTGGACTGTCGGATGGCCCGTCATGAAGGCGGACATGTCTGACGTAATCGGTGACGGTGTGTACCCGGTCGTCAGAGCATCAGTCGGCGTCCCCACGATCTTGATGTGCGGGAACGCGCTCTTCACGACTTCTTCCCAGCCCTTCATGCGCCCTTGCGCCCAGGGTGCGCTCGTTGTACCCGTAATCAGGGCAGCCGATCTCAAGGCGATGTGGTGCTTCCTCGCCCATCTGACCGTGTACTCCCCTGCGACCCTTCCAGTCCACAACGGCGACTTCGGTGTGGTGTCGTCCACGCCGTAATAGGCGATGCGGTGGGACGGCGGACTGTCCGTGTTGACGGTCATCACCGGCACACCGGCGCTCATCGTCGAGTTGATGACCTTTTCGAACGCACCTGGCGTGATGGGCTCGACGCCGACGCATGTGAGATCACCCGCGCTCACGAGGCTCGTAATCTGGCTGATCTGCGCCGGTGCTGTTGTGTTCGTGCTCCCGATAAGCTTGACGTTGATCGTCACACCGTAGGTCTTCTTGACCCAGGCGGCCCCTCGACTCAGGCCCGCACGTAGCTCGGCAGGGGCACCAGCCTCGGAAACAGCCTGGTAGGACATGTCGAAGTTCAGCGCCTTGTGCGCGCGAATGTTCTTCTCGATCCTGCTCGCAACATGGAACGTCCCCCACGAGAACTTGAACGTGCTCGGCGGCGCCTTAGACGCTCCTGCGTTCGTAGCGAGAACCGAGCCACTGACCAACAGTCCCAGCGTCAAGGCTGCGCAGCCAATGCCGCACAGTGACCGACCGACCTTGCGTTGAATCATCGCACCCCCTCTGGAATCGATACAGCAACCGATTCCACCTTACTGAGACTCCCCTCCCCTGTCAACTGGTTTGAGTACGGCTCCCCCGGGGTGATCCCCGCTCGCCCCTGCGCCTTTAGACTTGATAGTCCTCCAGCCCGCAGCATCCACCACTTTGCCGGCTCGCATCTCGCCCGGGAGCGGCACCGAGTTGCGTCACGGAGGTTGATCGGCTGTACTTCTCCGGTCGATGTGCGCGCTCGCCGACCACGACTTCAGTCCTCGACCACCGTTGCTCGCCGGCAAGCGGGCGATCGTCACGGGCGCCTGGGGCGGCATCGGCTCGGGCATCGTGGGCGGCTTTCGCGCGGAAGGCGCCGTCGTCGCAGGCATCGGTCGCTCGGCTCCGATGGCCGAGGGGCCTGCGGCGGATCTCGGCCTCGAGGCGGTCGTTATCGCCGACCTCGCTGAACGCGAGGAGATCGCCCGAGCGGTCGGCGAGGCGGTCCACGCGCTCGGCGGGCTCGACGTGCTCGTCACCGCGCACGGACACGTGCGCCCCGAATCCTCGGCCGTGGTCGACGTCGAGGAATGGGATCTCACGTTGGCGACGAATCTCTCGTCCTGTTTCCAGCTCTCGCAGCTCGCCTTTGTGGAGATGCAGCGGCGGGGTGCGGGAAAGATCGTCCACGTTGCGTCCATGTACGCGTTCTTCGGCGGTCTGGGCGTTGCTGCCTACGCTGCGAGCAAAGGGGGGCCTCGGCCAGCTCGTGAAGAGCCTCTCGCTCGAGTGGGCCCCACTCGGGATCAACGTCAACGCTATCGCCCCTGGCTACGTGCGCACCGAGCTGAACCGCCACATCTGGGACGACCCCGAGCGCGCCGCTCAGGTGGTCGGGCGGATCCCCGCGAACCGATGGGGAGAGCCCGGCGATCTCGCCGGCCCGACCGTCTTTCTGTGCTCGGCGATGTCGGACTACGTGCACGGAGTCGTGCTACCGGTCGACGGCGGCTACCTCGCCCGATGACGCGCAGGATCCGCGTTCACGCGACACCAACGAATCATGACGTGCCGGACCTGCGCATCGGAGTCGACAGCTTCGCGTATCACCGCTGGTTTGGCGAGCTCAGCAGGTGGGAAGAGACGGCATCTGCGCGCTGGACGCTCGACGACGTGATCGACGAAGCCGTCCGAGTCGGTGCCGAGGTGCTGTCAATCCAGACGATCCACCTCCCCGACCGCGCCCCAGGGACGCTTTCACGCGTGCGCGAGAGGCTGGGCGACGTCGGAATCGAGCCTATTCTCGCCTGGGGGCATCGAAGAGGCCTTGAGGACGGATGCAACCCATCCAAACTGACAGACGCGCTCGAGGCCGTGGAGAACGCAGGCGAGCTCGGCTGCGCCGTCATGCGCGTCGTGTGCGGTGATCAATCGTCGTGGAGTCCCGACGTGGCAGTCCGAGCCTCGCGAATAGAGGCACTGCGCGGTCCTCTAACCGCCATTGGCTCAGCCGGAGTACGCAACGGCGTTCTCGTCGCGGTCGAGAATCACGCCGACGGACCGGTGGCCGAGCTCTCCGAGCTCGTCACGAAGATCGATTGTGACTACATCGGGTTGTGCTTCGACGCCGGCAACGCCGCCCGCGTCGGCGAGGACTCGGTCGCCGCGGCACACGCCGCAGCGCCGCAGTGTCTCATGTCGCACCTGCGAGACCTCCGTTTGCTGCCGGAGTCGCGTGGCGAGCCCAGCCATTGGTGGCCATGCGTTGGGCTCGGCGATGGTGACTTGGACATCCCCTCCGTGTTAGATGCGTTGGCACAGGCACCACGGTGTCGCGCCTGGCTAATCGAAACCTCCAATGTGTTCCCCGGGTACGACGAGCGTGAGATCGTTGAGGCTGGGATCGCCTACCTCAAATCCGCGCGTGCCCGAGCGTGCGCTGCTTGCCCTGAGCCCTGAGGTTGTCCTTGTCACCGGCGTGGTATTTCGGTCTACGGAAGGGGCAGCTCAGTTTCCCAAACCAAGTCCCCGCTTTGGCACTCCACAGGCATCAGAGCGACGACCGACACTGCCATGGTCCTGTCCACACCGACGCCGCTCAACGAGCGGCCTGCCACCGTCCATCGCTGGCATGAAGGGCCTCCGAAAGCTGGTTGTCTCGCAAGGCGGGCGGGAGCACCGCGTTCGGCACTTGCTGGAACACTACCGGCCGCAGAAAGCGCAGGATGGCCGTCGCTCCTACCGAGGTGCTCAGCGGCGCAGTCGTCGCGGGATACGGACCGCCGTGGTGCATCGCCCAGGTCACCGACACACCGGTAGGCCAGTCGTTCCACACTACGCGACCGACGCGCTCCGCAAGCACCTCGACGAGCGCCGCGGCAACGGGGTCGTCTTCGTCGCCGAAAACCGTGCCGGTCAACTGCCCTTCCAGGCTGGTGGCAAGTTCGATCATCTCGTCGTGCGACGTGCAGGTCACG
>JAJYMD010000406.1 GCA_021787255.1 Actinomycetes bacterium
AGCCCGCATAGATCGAGCGAAGTCCCGCCTCGTCCGATCCCTCGAGCTGCGCGAGGTCTGCGCCCGCGCAGAAGGCAGGCGGCGCACCGGTCACGACGAGCACGCGCACGTTCCCTGACGACTCCATGGCCTCGAGGGAGCGGACCAGCTCCGCAGAGGACGCGACCGAGAGCGCGTTGCGGCGGGCCGGATCGTCGAGGAACAGCGTGGCGTACGACCCATGGTCCTCGACGCGGATCACCGGACGGACCGACACGGGGTCCGAGCGGGCGTGACGGGGCCGCCACCCATCGTGTCCGTCATGCCAGTCCCACCCTTTTCCCGAGAAAGATCTCGCCGACCTGCTCGTTGTGGAGGATATCGAGACCGTTCCCCGCAAGGACGATCTTGCCATCGACGAGCACCGCGGCGTCGTCGGCCACCTCGAGCGCGGCCTCGGCCTTCTGCTCGACGAGCAGGACCGCCTTTCCGAGCTCTGCGAGCAGCCGTACCTGGGTCTCGAGGACCATCTGAGTGAGCTCGACCGAGAGCCCCGCCGTCGGTTCGTCGAGCAGCAGGACCGACGGGTCCGGCATGAGGACACGCGAGATCGCCACCATCTTGCGCTCTCCGCCGCTGAGCGAGCCCGCGTAGCGTCGGCTCAGCCGTCTCAAGGCGGGGAAGATCTCCATGACCGCGTCCACGCGCTCCTGCTGTCTCGCCTTCGGGATCGTGAAGCCCCCCATGTAGAGGTTCTCGATCACCCTGAGGCTGTCGAAGACGTCCTCTCCCTGGGGCACGTAGCCGACGCCGCTGCGAGCGAGCTCCTCGAGCGGCCTGTTGGTGATGTCCCGCCCCCCCAGCAGGATCCGGCCCTCACGGACGCGCACGAGCCCGAGGAACGCTCGAAGAAGCGTGCTCTTCCCCGCTCCGTTGGGACCTACGACGGCGAGCACCCTACCGGTCTGCACGCGAGCCGAGATCCCCTTCAGCACCGGGGCATCGCCGTAACCCGCGACCACGCCCTCGCACCGGAGCTCGTAGCCTCCGTCCTGGCCATCAGCCCATGACATACGCAGACTGCACCTCCGGCCGCATTCGAAGATCCCCCATGGTCCCGATCGAGAGCACCTTCCCGCGGGCCATCACCACCACGGTCTCGCAGAGCCGTTCGATGATGCCGAGCTCGTGCTCGATGAGCAAGAAGCCGATGCCGGTCGAGCGCAGCCGCTCGACTGCCTCCTCGAAACGCTCCGACCAGGCCGGGCTCAGGCCCGCAAGCGGCTCGTCCAGGACGAGCATCTTCGGCTCGGTCATGAGCGCGCGCATGAGCTCGAGCATCCGGCGCTCGCCACCGCTCAGGTTCGACGCCGGATTGTTCGCCTTGCCTTGCAAGTCGAACGCGCGAAGCAGCTCGTAGGCGTGCTCCACATTGTCCTCCTCGGCCCGCCGCCAGTACCGCAGCCCCGCAGCGACGCCCACCGCCGTCTCGGCAGGATGCCCCTGGCGGCCCACAAGCAGGTTCTCGATGAGGGTGAGCCGGGGGAACTGGCGAGCGAGCTGGAACGTCCGGACCAGACCGACGCGGGCTCGCCGATGCGGTGAGTCCTTGGAGATGTCGCGTCCGTCGAACACGACGTGACCCCTCTCCGGGGCGACGAACCCCGTGATCGCGTTCACGAGGGTCGACTTTCCCGCACCGTTGGGCCCGATGAGGCCGGTGATCTTCCCCGCGTTGGCCTGCAGCGCGACGTCGTCGACGGCGCGCACACCGCCGAAGATCACCACCATGCCAGAGACCTCGAGCAAAGGCTCGGTGACCGAAGACGCCGCTGCGGCGCTCGTCGCGCGGCTGGGCATCGCCCAGGACTTGGAGAGCCAGACACCGGGGTTCGACGGCGCGGGCTCGTCCTCGCTGGGCGCGACCGCAGCTGGCGCGTCCGAGCCGACCGGCGCGAGGGCCGGCTGGGGGGCGTAGCTCCAGCGCCACCGCCGTCGCTGAGTCCCATAGCGCGGTCGACGGTCCGGGATCAACCCCGTCGGCCGGAACCAGATGAACAGGATCATGAACCCCGAGGTCACCATCCAGCCGATGTCCGCGGCGAGCTGTGGCCGTGTGTTCAGGCCGGGCACGTATTGGGAGAGCTGCTGGAGGATGACCGGCACGAGCATCACGCCTGCGGCGACCCCGTAGTTGCTCGCGACCCCGCCGACCACGACCGCCGTGAGCAACGAGATCGTCTCCGCGAACTGCCATGCCGACGGCGACCAAGCACCGATGAACCCGACGAGCAAGGCGCCGGACAGCGCGCCGAAGCCGCCTCCGACGATCTGGACGACGAGCCGCAACCCCACCACGTCCTTGCCGATGGCCAGCGCCGCGTCCGGGTCGTCGCGCACGGCACGCAGGGATCGTCCGAAGGGACCATCGGAGAACCTCCGCAGGACGAAGAAGCTCACCACACAGACCCCGAGGACGATCGCGACGTAGAGCCACCCGTTGCTCCCCGTCGGGCCCGTTGTCCCGAGAGGATTTGCCACGAGGGACAGCCCCGGGTTGCCGTTCACGAGCCCGACGTCCGCTTCGGACACCGCGAGGGCGACGGCTGCGACGACCAGCAGCATGATGGCCTGGTAGTCCGGTCGCAGGCGATGACGTCCGATGAGCCCCACGACCCCACCGAACGCACAGCCCACCGCGATCGCGACGAGGATGGCCAACGCGGGGGCGAGGTGCACCCCGAAGACGTACTTCTCGAAGTTCCCGTTCGCCGCCGGGTTCGGCAGCGTGAGCACGCCGTAGGTGTAGGCGCCGACCGCGACGACCGCGATGAACCCGAAGTTCAACACCCCGGCGACGCCGTACTCGAGGTTCAAGCCCCAGGACGCGAGGAGGTCCGTGGCGAAGTAGACGAGCAGGACGACGACGTAGAACTGGACCCCGGAAATGGCTCGCCCTCCTTAGGCAACGGCTGCGATGTTGCTTCGCCGGGCCTGCCCGCCGAACAGCCCCGTCGGACGCAGAAGGAGCGCGGCGATGAGGAGCACGAACGCAGCGACGTCGCTGTATGCCGGGTTCCAGTACGCGGCGGAGATCTGCGTCACAAGGCCGATGATGAGGCCACCGGAAACGGCCCCCAGCGGCTCACCGATGCCGCCGACCACCGCTGCAGCGATCAGGACGATGAGGAATGTGAGACCGAGCGTGTAGGTGAACGCCTGGGTGGTCATCGCCAGGGCGACGCCGGCGACGCCGCACAGGAGACCGGAGATCATCCATGCGCCGATGCTGACCCGCTCGACGCGGATCCCACAGGCGCGCGCGAGGGTCCGGTTGACGGCCGTCGCCCGCAGCGCCCTGCCGAGCCGCGTCATCCTGAGCGTCATCTGGAAGATGCCGACCAGTGCGGCGGCCAGGATGATGATCGCCAGCTGCTGGCTAGACCAGACGATGTCCCAGAGGTGGTACGTCGTGCCCGACGTGAGGCCGTAGCTCTTCGTTGTCGGGCCCGCGACGAGGACGATCGTGTACTCGATGAAGATCAATGCGGCGGCCGTTGCGATCACGAGCGAGCCGAAGCCGACGGACCTGCGGACGAGGCTCCGGATGAACCCGCTGTAGTAGGCCGCCGAGGCGAAGGCCAGGATGAGGGCGACGATGACCATCGTCAACCAGGGGTTCACGCCCAGCTGCACGAAACCGTACCCGATGAACGCAGCAAGCGTGATGAAACTTCCGTAACCGATGTTCAAGGTGTTCGTGAGCCCGAACTGGAGCGTGAACCCGAGACTTGCCAGAGCGATGACCGCGCCCGACGCGATGCCGAACCCGACAGCCGAGACGAAGACGCTCATGCCGCGCTCATCGTAGTGCTCGCGCGTACGGTCACTCTGCGGCCGTCCCTCTACTTCGTCACGTTCCGTATTGTCTTCTCGCCAATGATCTTGCCGGTCTTCACTGTCCCCTTGGCGGTGTACGTAAAGGTCGCGAACTCCCCGCTCGAGTTGTGCAGCTTGTCGAACGACACCGGACCGGTCACCCCTGCGTAGGAGATGTGGTGCCCGGCCTTCAGCGCCTTGACGCCGGCTGCGTAGGTGTGGACGACCACCGCGCCCTTGTGGGATCCCGTGACC
>JAJYMD010000124.1 GCA_021787255.1 Actinomycetes bacterium
CTTCGACCTCGCTCCTGCGGTGGCGGGTGAGGATCCGGAGCTCTCGGATCGGCTTCGGCGGGACGAAGCTCGCTCGGACGAGACCGTGCTCGACGAGCTGACAGATCCACTCGGCGTCGGCCACATCTTCTCCGAACTGACGGACTCCCGCGCGGAGCGACGCGGCCAGCGCCGTCAAGAAGTGCTGCGGTTCACTGTGCTGGTAGTCGTCGTTCGGGCCGCTGCCTCCGAAAAGACTGGGACACCGAGAGTGACGGCGATGGCGCGACGCTCGGCGATCTGGTCCATCTGTGCGAGCTTCTCCCGCGCGCCGTCGAGGCTCACACGTAAGCCCTCGGCCTCTCCGAGCCAGCCGTTGGACTCGGCCTCGCCGATGCGCTCGATCAGGTTGTCGCGGATCTCGACCAACCGGGATCGCTCGGCCGGATCGGGGCGCAAGAGCGGGCACCGCAGGCAGCTGTGCTCGTGGATGCAGGGCGTCGCGTAGGAGCGACCGCACTCACCGAGCGCCACCTTGCGATGGGCGAAGTGGCCGAGGAACTCCTCCCACTCCTCGTCGTTCGGGACGCGGTACTCCTCCGAGGGACGCAGCGCCCGACGGCGGCTGATGAAGGCTCGATGACCGCTGATCACCTCTTCGGGGTAGACGGCCTTGTAACCCATCGTGGTGTTGATGTCCCGGTGCCCGGCGATCAGCTGGGCGATGTGCGGCGGCATCCCGTGGAGGATCGCATCGGTGATGAACATCCGGCGGAAGTCATGGAACGTGTAGCGGAGCGTGCGGCTGTCCGCACCGATCACGCCGATCTTAGCCAAGGCGTCGTCGAGGTAGCCTCGCAGCGCTCCTTCGGCGACGGGCAGGTCCTCGAGTTGGCGATGACACTGGAAGAGCAACGGCATCGGCGCGTTGTAGACCCGCTCGTTCTTGTCGTAGGAGACGACGAGCGGCACGCGTCCCTCGGCGTCGCGGATGCGGGCGACGATCGTGGCGAGCACGTCGGCGAGCTCGGGCGAGACGACGAGGAGGCGCTCTTCGTCGGTCTTCGACGGTGCGATCTGCAACAGGGGGACGAGCTCGCCCGTCGCAGGAAGCCGGTATTGGATGAGGCTGTGGTGCGACAGCTCGGTCAGCTCTTCGATCCGGATGCCGGTGTGGCGGAGCACCTCGACCATCGCCCAGGTCCAGAAGGACCGGTGCTCTTCAAAGCTGAGATTCCGACGCCTCCCGCCGTCGGGCTCCTCGGCCCAGATCCGACCAGTGGTCTGCGTCCGCATCGCTCGTCGCCGGAACGTCTCGCCTGCGGCACTGAAGAGCGCGCCGGGCTCGGTGCGCTCGGCGGCGGCGAGCAGCTCGGCGGCGCGGTGGCGCTCTGCTGCAACGAAGCCGACGAGAGTTGGTAGCACCGGAAGGCGCTCGCGGGTGCGTTGGTCCATGCGGGACTTGCGTCTCGACCGGTCCTTCTTGTGGGAGACGTCGCTCGCATTGACCGGGCAGCGCACCGCCCACGGGCCCCAGCGAGCCGGGTCGTCGTCCGCCCACTCAGCGATATCGAGATAGAAGCAACGAACGGCGCTGAGGACGCTGCGCCCGTCGAGGCGAGCCGCGGTCGTCGTCACGGTCTCGCCGTTGTCGCCGACGGCCGTCTTGGTCCTGGTCATCACCCGCTGCTTCCACGCCGCCGCCACGTCGCGGGGAAGCTTCAGCGAGGCGATGCCGGGATGATGCGCTTCGAGGTCCGCCCAGAAGAGCTTGCCGAGCAGATAGGCGAGGTTCTGGAGCGAGGAGAAGTCGAGGGCGCTCTGGCGCTCGGCGAGGTAGTCGACCAGAAGGTCACGGACCGGCCGGCAGGCGATCTGGTATCGGTCGATGAGCTGGGGAGGGCTCGGCTGGCCGCGCCCCGCGAACACACGGAGCGCCGCTGGCGCGTCCTCACCGAGGCTTCCGTTCGCCCGCAGCACCTGGTAGAAGAGCGAGCTGCGGCCGTGGCCCTCGGCATCACCGCCCATCTGGCGGGTGAGCTCCAAAAGCTCGATGCAGTCGCCGACGGTCACGTCGCCGACGAGCCCACCCTTTGCGGCCATGATGCACGCGACACGCGTCAGGGCCTGCTGGGCTGGCTGGAGACCGACCGTGCCTTTGGCAAGGCATCGTCCGAGCCGTTCGAAGCCGCTTGGGTCGCGGGTGCGGGCCATCTCCAGGGCGAGTTGGCGGCGGGTCGGCGCCGAGGCGAGCAGGAAGGGCAGGCTCGGCCGGATGACGTCTGCGCAGATGAACACCAATAATCCGGGCGCGAGGTGCAGGAGGGGGCCTGTGCGTCGCCGTGTGCCCGGCTGTGCCGTGCCGTCTGGCGCGTCGATGAGCGTTCGCCAGTCCGCCTGGCTCTCGGCGGCGCTCGCGCGCCACCGCGCCTGCCAGGTCTCGCCCTCTCGGGCTTGCAGCCAGCTCACCACGGCCAGGACGCCGACCCGTCGGGTCCTCTGGCTGAGCTGGTGCGGAAGCGCGAACGGCGGCGAGAGCAGCCGGTTCACCATCGCCGAGCGTGGCGCTTGGGTTGCCGGCCACGTGTCGGCGACCGGACGCGGAGGGAACCGAACGAGCAGCTCGGACCGCTCCATCGGCGCAGCGGGCGTCGCCCCGACCGAATCGACCTCGCTCATAACCCTCACTGCGGTGCCTTCCCGAAGAGGGTCTCGAGGCTGTCGGAGCGGTAACCCTCCGCCGCCGACCGGAGTGGCTGCTCGGAACGCCGGGCGTAGAAGGCGAGCATCGTGGAGATGACGTCGCCCTCGAGCGGGTTGAGGTAGCGCTGGGTGGTCGAGAGGTGGGCGTGGCCCATCACCCATTGGACGTCGGTGAGCGGGACGCTCGGATCCCGGGCCATTCGGTAGGCAGCGGTGTGGCGCAGATCATGCAGCGACCAGTTCGCACCGAGCGCTGCGTTCGCCCGGTTGAACATCGCCCGACAGGCGTCGTAGGTGAGCTGGTGGTGCGGCCGACGGAGCGTCCACCACAGCGGCTGGTCACGACCGGCCGGCACCCATCCCTCGACCTCGGCCTGGTAGAGGCGGAGCCACACGAAGGCATCCGGGGCGGCCGGCACCTGCTGGAGGGCGCGAGTGCCCTTGCGAATCACGGTGATGAGCTGCTGGCCAGGATCGGCGTCGCCGAGAGTCATGCCGAGCAGTTCTGACGCGCGCACCCCCGACGACACGTAGAAGGCGACGAGTGCTCGGTCGCGGTGCGAGGAGAGCTTGGTGAACAACCGGTCGAAGTCCTCGTCGGGGATGGCCCGCGGGGCGCGTTGGACGAGCTTCGGCCGGTAGCGGCCGCGGCGCGTGTTGGTAGGTGGGTCGAGCGGGTTGCGGTGCGCATAGGCGCGACCGGAACGGGCGCCGCGGGCGAGGGGAAAGGGGTTCACCATGGGGCCGGTCCCTGCCCCGAGGTGGAAGTCGTAGAAGGCGCGCAGGACACTCTCTGCGTGAGCGACGGTCGCCGGCGCGTAGGTCGGCCCCGGAGCCCGCTTGCCGGTCAACGAGTTCGGTGGCGTTGGCGTCCGGCGCCTGGGGAGTGGCTCACCGCCGCTGAGGCGCCAGTGGGGACGCTGGGGCTTCGGCGTGCAGGTGAGCCACCGGCAGAAGTCCCGGGCCTCCGAGCGGGTTGCCTGGTTCCAGGCGACCCCGAGGGCGGCGAGGAAGCGGAACCAGCGCAGGAGGTCCATGGCATAGGAACGTTGGGTCGTTGCCGGGCGACCGCAGGCGGCGAGCTCGGCGAAGTACGCCGACGCCGGTGCGATCGGCACTCGGTCGGCGTCGAGCAGGCAGTAGGGCAAGAAGGGATCGCCCGTCTCCTCCAGCGAACCCACGGAGGGAACCACCAAAGTCCCCAGATCGACTTCGTCGTCAAGTCCGTTCTCCACGGCTCGGCACGGTACTGGGCGCCCGTACTCATCAGGCGCTGAGCTGGAGAATCTCCTGCGGTAGTTCGGTCAACAGGTCGGTCTTGCGGCCCGGGACGTTGCGCATGTGGCGAGCGTTCAACAACCAGCACTCGGTTACGTCCTCGAGGACGTAGAACACGGGTCGCCAGTAGACCCCCGTCGACTCCA
>JAJYMD010000048.1 GCA_021787255.1 Actinomycetes bacterium
CACGGAGCGCCACGCCGGATCAGGCTATCGCGCCCGGCACGCAGTCCTACCATGAACCACGTGCGCTGGGTGCCGGACGACTACGACAGCGACCCCGGTCGCTGGCGCGCGCACGACACGTCATGGCTGGGGGGCGTCGATCCCTTCGCGGTGGTCACCCAGCGGATCGTCGGGCTCGACGCGCGGCCTGTGCTCGACGTAGGAGGCGGGACCGGCGCGCTCGGACGCTCGTTGCCCCAAGACTGGCCGGTTGTCCTGCTCGACGCATCGCTGGTCCAGCTTCGCGACACCTCCGGGCCCAGGGTCTGTGCGAATGCGCTCGCACTGCCAGTTCCGTCCGCGTCGATGGGCGCGGTCGCGATGCTCTGGATGCTCTACCACCTAGAAGATCCCCTCGCTGCAGTCGACGAGGCCCACCGGGCGTTGCGCGACGGCGGGTTGTTCGCTGCGGCGACCGCGAGCCGCCGCAGCGATCCGGAGCTGACCGACGGGTACCCGCCCACGACGTTCGACGCCGAGGATGCGCCGGACATCGTGGCCGCGGTCTTCGACGACGTCGAGGTCGTACGTTGGGACGCCCCCCTCGTCACGCTCCCCGACCGTGAGGCGGTGCTCGCCTTCTGCAGATCGCACTTCCTCTCGCCAGAGGCCGCGGACCGCGTGATGCCGCCTGTGCGCCTCACCAAGCGAGGATCGCTCGTCTTCGCAAGGAAATGAACAAGTCCGGCCGCTGCGGGCCATGTGAGCCGGTTATGCGGGTCTCAGGGTCAGGGTCAGGGTGCTACCCGGCGTTGTCTCGCACGTCTTCTCGTGGGTTATCTTGCAGTCCCGGGCCGCTAGCTCATCGGGCAGAGCAGGGGACTTTTAATCCCAAGGTGCCGGGATCGAGACCCGGGCGGCCCACCTGGTCAGACCGTGTAGACGGTTCGAAGCGCTGACGCTGGGCGCAACAGGGGGAACTGGTCCTTGGTCTTCATGGCAATGCGTCAGGGGTGCCGGTTGCGCGGGTGACCGAAACGCCCCCGGCCTGATCCCGACGACAGGCATGCTGGCTCTGATGACGGCCGAAGGAGGCCACGGGGATGCGGGTCCGAGGCCCGCTCGTCGAACCTGTCGGGATTGCACGCGTCGTCGCGACACCACAAGAGCTACGGCTGCCCAGCGCCGTCACGATCACAATCGGTGATGATGCGGTCGATCGTTCGGCGACCCATGCGACTCATCGCGGGGTTGGTCTCGATGTAGTACCAGACGGCACCCAACGACTGCTCGAGGGCCCAGGCCTTGCTGCGTTCCCACTCGAGCTCGTCGCACCGCAGGTCCTCACGGAACGCCGCCCGAGGGTCGTCATCGAGGAGGTGCCACGCCGCGACCACGTCGAGCGACGGATCGGCCGGGCCGAAGCCTCCACAGTCGAGCACACCCACCAGCCGACCGCCTGTGACGAGCATGTTGAGCGGGGTCAGGTCACCGTGGGTCATCACGTCCGGTGCGCCACGTGGAAGCTCGCGATAGGAGCCCCACAGCGCACCCAGCCGGTCCACATCGAGCAGGTGCCCACTCCGTTGGAGACAGGTCTGCACCCACTGGTCGTGGTCGTGCAGGTCTCCACCCCGCCGCCCGCGCTCGCAACGACGACCTCCCGTGTCGGCCGTGCGAAGGGTCGCAACGAGGTGCGCCAAGTCTCGTGCGAACGGAATGCTCGCGCTCGGGTCTGTCTCGGATGCGACCGTCCCGGGCAGCCAGGTCTGTACCGACCACGGAAGTGGGTAACGGGGCCCGGGCTCTCCGATGGTGACGGGAACAGGAGACGGGACCGTGGAGTGCCGAGCGAACGCCTTGCCCGCTCGAGCCTCGGCTTCGAGGAGCTCGCGGACCTCGTCGGGCTCAGCCGGTCGGATTGGGAATCGGGCTGCAAGAGCGTCACCGATCCTGAAGATCGCATTGACGGTGCCGCCGGAACGGACGCGTCGCACCGGCTGGTGCGCCCACTGCGGGAACTGGCTCCGAACGAGCTCGCTCACGATGCCCGCGGAGATCTCGATCTCATCGTCGTGCATCATGACCGCGCAGCTCCTGGCGCCATCCGTGAGCCGTCCCTGGGTCCTGAACCAGGTCGTCTGACGAAGTTCCCGGGTGTAGGCGTCGGCGGGCCAGGATCCGCCGCTCAACCGGGGGTGGCTGTTCGAGCCGCCTGGCGAGCCTGGAGCACTGCGATGCCGATCCATCCGACGAGCCACATGTTGGCAATGCGGAGAACGGTTCGCTGCGTCTCGGGACGGGGCCTGCTCGCTCCAACGATCACTGCGATCGCGACCGGACCTACACCCGCAGCCGTCAGCGCGGAAGCTGCCGCCCGATGTCCAGCGCTCCACGCCTCGTCGCTGCGCATCGTGGATGGAATTCGTATTCCCGCAAAAGGATTCCTGGGCAATTTCCCCATTGCGGCCATGCGCCCAAGCGCGATCAACGTCGCTCCGGCGAATCCGGTCTTGGTTGCGCCTGACATGTGCACGAGGATAGCCCTCGCCATCGGCCAGGAGCTGCTTGCGGGCGCCCTTCACCACGAGGCCGTCTGGTTGCGAACGTGAGCACGATCACTGCGAGGCTCTCCACCCCGTGGCACAAGAGAGGCACTCGTTCACGATCCAGATCGACGGGGAAGTCCCCGATGACCCTGCTGGCCGCCTCGTGCTCGACAACTACGCCACCCAAAGCAGCCCAACCTCGAAGTTCTTTTGCCAGCGCGGGACGGTCGATGCCGGTACGTTGGACCGACGAGTCAGGCGATCCTCGACGATGCCCGTTCTCTAGGACGGCTCCTTTGGCTACTCGGCGCGCAAGAGTGCTTCTAGCGGTGCGACCGGAACGACGGCGCCCGCCGTTGAAGCCAACGTCGGGTCCACGGTTACCAAGGCGTCGGCCTGCAGCCTGGTGATAGCCAAGTATTCCGCATCGCGAAGGTTGTCCCAGTCATGCTCACGAGCGATACGCCAAGCCGTGCTGCGCGAAACCCGATCCCCCAGTAGCCGGATCTTGGTCTCCGTGATTCGTTCGTGCACCTTCAATGCGTCTCGCTCGCTGCGCTTTCCACTACGGACGTCCCGCAGCAACAGCTGCAGTGCCTCGCTTCTGATCGAATTCGGTGCCACGAGCTGATGACTCGGCGCTGGCAGCAGATCGTGGTCAACCAGATGGAGCAAGGTCGGCGCGTCAACGACATAGCGGGCCACGCAGCGATCATACGAAAGTATCCCGGCGGCGTCCCAAGTCCGGTGCAACAAGCTGCAGACGAAGGCTCTGGTTCATGGTGCTACGCGGCGGCGGTCAGCCTCTGGGACCACCTCCTCTCCGGCCGGTTCGCGCGGCAAACCGATCAGCTCGTGGCGTAGCCGTTTGAGCCTGTGGTCCGCCGGCTTGTCGGACTGCTCGCTGAGAGCGGCGAGGTCCCACCGTTCGTCTTCGACGCCGGCTACGACCCGATAGCGATCGGTCACGAGCTCTGGCGTGGGCACTGGTCAGATCGCGCCACGCCTCCGCTAGTGCGAGGGAGTGGGTTCCTGAAGCATCCCATCGACGCCGGTGGCGTTCACGAGCATCCGCCGGCAGGGGGTCTCGGGCGATCTGATCGACGAGTGTCACGCAACATGACCTGTCTGAACGGACTTTCGGACCCTGCGGGCTCGAGGCTTGTGAAGCGGACCGGAATGCTGAAGGCGACAAGGACCCCGTACCCGCGAGCTCATCCGTCAGCTCACGGCTCTTGGCCACGAGGCCACCCTCAGACCCGCAACCTGAGCCTGCTGCTCATCGTCAGGCCCTCGGCCTGAACGGGGCTCTTCCACGCACCCCGACCCGGCGCGCTCATGGACCCGCACTACTTACGCATCTCTGTTCGGCTCAGAGCTGGTTCGGACGAGGGGGCTACCCGCGCGCGCAACCTCCGCTGGCGTTGCGGGTCGGTGCCCACCATGCGGCATCGTCGGTCGCCGGGAAGAAGTCGCCGGTGGCGCTGTCTTGGAAGTACTCCACCGGCGGGGGCGCCCCTGAGAGCACGGCCCGCAACGCGTCCAGGAACCTCTCCACGTCGTCGAGCGTCGTCC
>JAJYMD010000036.1 GCA_021787255.1 Actinomycetes bacterium
ACCGCGACGACCTCGTCGTGCTGAGCTGAGCCCTCCGGCCGGCACCGGCCCCCCGGTAGTCTGGCGGGATGGGTACGAATGACCTCGAATCGCTGGCTCGCAGGGTCCGTGCGGCCTCGCGCGAGGTCGCACGTGCGTCGTCGAACGTGCGCGACGATGCCCTGCGCGCCGCCGCCGACCTGCTCGAACAAGACGTCGCCGCCGTGCTCGAGGCGAACAGGCAGGACGTTGAACGCGCAGAGCGTGAAGGGTTGGACGCGACCTCGCTCGACCGTCTAGGGCTCACCACCGCACGAGTGGAGCAGATGGCCGACGGCCTCCGCGCGGTCGCGGCGCTCCCCGACCCTGTCGGCGAGGTGGTCGACGGCTGGGTCCGTCCGAACGGGCTCCGAGTCGAGCGGGTCCGCGTGCCGCTCGGAGTTGTCGGGATCATCTACGAGAACCGGCCCAACGTCACGAGCGACGCGGCCGGGCTGTGCGTGAAGGCGGGGAACGCCGCGTTCCTCAGGGGGTCGTCCGCTGCCCTCGCGTCGAACCGCGCGGTGGTCAGGGTTCTCCGCATGGCGCTGACGAAGGCGGGTCTGCCCGAGGACTCCGTCGCGCTCGTCGAGGACGTCAGCCACGAGTCCGCCGTCGCCTTCATGCGCCTTCGCGGGCTGGTCGACTGTCTCGTTCCTCGGGGCGGAAAGGCGCTCATCGCGTCGCTGCTCGAGCACGCGACCGTCCCCTACGTCCTCGACGGGGAAGGGAATTGCCACGTCTATGCAGACGCTTCGGCGGACATCGACATGGCCGAGAGGATCGTGGTGAACGCGAAGACTCAGCGACCGGGTGTTTGCAACGCTGCGGAGACGCTGCTCGTCCATGCCGACATCGCCCCCGCGCTCCTCGGTCGCCTATCCCACTCGCTCGCGGGCGTGGAGCTCGTCGCCGACGACCGCGCGCGCGCCTTCCTCCCGTCTGCTGAACCGGCGACGGAGGAGGACTTCGCGACCGAGTTCCTGGCGATGAAACTTGCGATCGCCGTCGTGGACGACCTCGACGGCGCGATCGACCACATCGCACGCTTCGGGTCGGGACATTCCGAGGCGATCGTCACGCGCGACGTCGCGTCCGCCGATCGGTTCACTCGTGAAGTGGACGCGGCAGCGGTGCTCGTGAACGCGTCCACCCGGTTCGTCGACGGAGGGGAGCTGGGGCTCGGTGCCGAGGTGGGGATCTCCACCCAGAAGCTGCACGCACGCGGTCCCATGGGTCCGCGTGAGCTCACCTGTGTGAAGTGGGTCGTTCGCGGCGACGGGCACGTCCGGGGATGACCACCCCCGGAGGTTCCGACGGCTCGGCCTTTGCGTCGATCCAAGAGGCGCGTGACGGTCTTGGAGGTGTCGGCTACGTCGCCGACGAGCACATCGCCGCCGTCGTGTACCTCGCGGGCAGACTGGGCAAGCCGGTGCTCGTCGAGGGGCCGGCCGGGACGGGGAAGACGCAGCTGGCCAAGTCGGTCGCCGAGGCGGCAGGCAGCCGGCTCATCCGGCTCCAGTGCTACGAGGGGCTCGACGAGGCGAAGGCCCTCTACGAGTGGAACTACCGCAAGCAGCTGCTCCGGATCCAGGCGGAGCGGTCGGCTTCGTCTTGGCAGGATCTCGAGGAGGACATCTTCGCCGAAGAATTCCTCCTCACTCGCCCCTTGCTCGAAGCGATCCGAAGCGACGAGCCGGTCGTCCTGCTCGTCGACGAGGTCGACCGCGTCGAGCTCGAGACCGAAGCGCTGCTCTTGGAGGTGCTCTCGGAGTACCAGGTGTCGATCCCCGAGCTCGGGACGGTGCGGGCCACCCGCGTCCCCATGGTGTTCCTCACGTCCAACAACACCCGGGAGCTCTCGGAAGCGCTCAAGCGCCGCTGCCTCTACCTGCACGTGGACTACCCCGAGCTGGCACGCGAACGCGAGATCGTGCTGCGCCGCGTCCCGGGGATCGATCACGAGCTCGCTGACCAGGTTGCACGGATCGTGCGCTCGCTGCGCTCCTTGGAGCTGCGCAAGCCCCCGTCGATCGCCGAGACGCTCGACTGGGCGCGCACGCTCGTCATCCTGGGGATCGAGTCGATCGATGCCGCGACCGCGACGGGTACGCTGCATGTCCTGCTCAAGTACCGCCAGGACATCGAACGGGCGGCGAAGGAGCTCCTCGCCGCCGATGCTTGAGCTCCTCTCGGGCTTCGTCGACGAGCTACGCGCCGCGGGGCTGCCGGTCTCGTTGACCGAGCACCTGGATGCGGCGCGGGCTGTGCACCACGTGGCGATCGAGGACCCGGCCGCGCTTCGGGCGGCCCTGGGTGCGACGCTGGTGAAGTCCTCTGCTCATTGGCCCGCGTTCGAGACCGCGTTCGAGATCTACTTCTCGCCGCGGGTGGAGCCGAGACCTGGTGCCCAGGGGGCCTCGGCGGTGCGGGGCGCCGCCGAGCTTTCTTCGTCCCGCGCCCAGCGCGGCGAGAGCGCGGCTGGTGCGCTCTCGAGTGCCGCGGCGATCGCGCCGATGAGCGGTGCGGAGCTCGCTGCGCTCCTGCTCGAGGCCATACGCCAAGGCGGTCGAGCCGCCGGAGCCGCGCTCGCGCGCAGCGCTGTCGACCGGTACGCGTCCATCGAGCCCGGGCGGCCTGTCGGCGGGAGCTACTACCTGTACCGCACGCTGCGCCATCTCGATCTCGACGGCCTCCTCGATCGCCTCCTCGAGGAGGCCCGCGGGCAGGAGGAGCTGACCACGCTCGAGGAGCGCTTGCTCGCCGACGAGTACCGGGCGCGCATCGCGGCGCTGCGCGAGGCGATCGAGGCGGAGATCCGACGGCGCCTGGTGCTCGATCGCGGCGCGCAGGCACTGGCACGGTCGGTGCGTCGCGCGCTCCCAGAGGACGTCGACGTGATGCACGCGAACCGGGAGGAGCTCGCCGCGCTCCATCGCACGCTCCATCCGCTGTCGCGCAAGCTCGCGGTGCGGCTCGGGCGAAGGCGCCGGAACCGCCGGAGGGGCTCGCTGGACTTCCGGGCGACGGTGCGTCGCTCTCTGTCGGCGGGCGGCGTGCCGGTCGAGCCCCGCTTCCGTCACCCGCGGCCCGCGAAGCCCGAGATCTTCGTTGTCGCGGACATCTCGGGTTCTGTCGCCTCGTTCGCTCGTTTCACCCTGGAGCTCGTCTACGCGCTGAGCACCCAGTTCTCCAAGGTGCGCAGCTTCGTGTTCGTCGACGGCATCGACGAGGTGACCCACGTCTTCGAGCACGCCGATGATCCGGCCGCTGCGGTTCGGCGGATCACCGCCGAAGCTGACGTCGTGTGGCTCGACGGGCACTCGGATTACGGACACGCTTTCGAGGAGTTCGATCGCAGGTGGGGTGACGAGGTGACCTCCCGAGCCACGGTCCTGGTGCTCGGTGACGCGCGCAACAACTACCACGCGTCGGGTGCGTGGGTGCTCTCCGAGCTTCAGCACCAGGCGCGTCACGTCTACTGGCTCAATCCCGAGCCACGCGAGTACTGGGGTTCTGGGGACTCGATCGTCGACGAGTACGCGGTGCACTGCGACGCCGTCGTCGAGTGCCGGACGCTGCGTCAGCTCGAGCGGTTCGTCACCGAGCTGGCCTGAGCCGCGCTCGACTGAACCGGCGACCGATCCGGCTCGAGCGCTGCAAGGCGGCCTCGCTCCGGCGCGCGTTGCTCAGCAGGCGTAGTCCCCGTCGAAGGGCATGCCGTCCACGCTGTCGGTGTACTGAAGGAGCTGGATCGGACCCGAGGGAAGCGTGTCTGTGAAGCTCAGCGCTGCAGAACGTGCGTTGGTGCACTTGTAGGCCGGTGTGGGCCCTGTCCACCACGCTGGGAACAGCGGGGCAGAGGGGTTGTACGTGCCGACGATGTCGTTCCAGTGAGCCACCGAGAAGTAGAAGCCCACTGTGTTGATGTTCTCGGTGTAGCGCAGGGCGTCGAAGGCACCCACGACGACCGATCTGCTCGCGGCGGTGGACGGGCTCTGTGAGAAACCGATCTGCTCGACGTCGAGCCACCAGGGCACGTCGGCCCGTGTCCCGATGGCCGCCGTTGCCTCT
>JAJYMD010000046.1 GCA_021787255.1 Actinomycetes bacterium
AACGGGCCAACCGAAGGCCAGAACTTCTGCCCGGACTTACTGAGTTGGTAGGCATCCGAGCGCGCCCTCTGACACATCATCCCTGGTAGAAGGCGTTCGAAGTGCCCGGAAGCTCCGAAAGGCGTAGGCACACGAATAGTTAACCTGAGCTGGTGGATGTGTTGATCTGGTAGGCGTGTACCTGCGAGAAACCCGCCGGAAGAACAAGGACGGCTCGGTCGTCAGCTACCTCCAGCTCGCCCACAACGAGCGCCACCCGGTGACGGGTTCGCCGGTCGCCAAGGTGATCTACAACTTCGGCCGGGCAGACAAGGTCGACCGCGAGGCGCTGCGTCGTCTGGTCTCGTCGATCAGCCGCTTCCTCGAGCCCGCAGAGGCCATCGCCGCGACTGATGGCACCGACGTCGAGATCGTCGACGCCCGGCGCTTCGGGGGTGCCTACGTGCTCGACGAGCTCTGGCACCGCCTCGGTGTCGCCCGGGCGCTGCAGCACGCGGCGCGCGATCGGCGCCTCGATGGAGAGATCGTCGAGCGGGTCCTGTTCGCGCTCGTCGCCCAGCGCTGCTTGGAGCCAGCCTCGAAGCTGGCGTGCGTCTCCTGGGTCAAAGAGCGGGTCGCCCTGTCGGGTTGTCCAGACTTCGACGACCAGGCCGCCTACGCGGCGATGGACTTTCTGCTCGACTCCCTCGGGGAGATCGCCACGGGCATCTTCGATCGCACGGCCAACCTGCTCAACCTGTCCTGCGACGTGATCTTCGTCGACACCTCTTCGACCTACTGGGAGGTGGACGTCGCCGACGAGGAGATCGAACTCGCCACCGCCGAGGAGAAGGAGGCCGAGACACGAAGCGACGAGGGACCGGCGATCCCCGACGAGGTCGCACTCCGCCAGTTCTCGAAGAACTCGAAAGATCACAGGCCAGACCTGCCCCAGGTCGTGATCGCCATGGCCGTCACCGCGGAGGGGATCCCGATACGGTGCTGGAGGTTCCCGGGCACGACCTCGGACCAGCTCGTTATCCGCCGCATCAAAGACGACCTCGGCTCATGGATGCTGAACCGGATCCTGTGGGTAACCGACTCAGGCTTCAACTCGGCCACCAACCGCGCCTACCTGAGCCGCGGCGGGGATCACTACATCGTGTGCGAGAAGCTGCGTCAGGCGAGCACGGACGCGAAGGCCGCCCTGACGCGCCCCGGCCGCTACCACCTCGTCGAGGGCAACCTCCAGGTGAAAGAGGTCCGTGTCGGCGCCGGCGCGCGCGCCCAGCGCTTCTGTGTCTGTGTGAACCCAGAGGCCAAGCGCCGCGACGAGATCGTGCGGGCCAACCTCGTGAGCTACCTGGAGAAGCGGATCGAGGGATCTGACGCCTGGTCCAGACAACACCGGGACGAGCTCGTAGGCGAGCTACGCCAGACGCCGGGGCTCTACCGGCTGCTGCGCCGGACGAAGGACCACCTGCTGCGCATCGACCGGGGGGCGATCGCCCGGGACGCCCACTTCGACGGCAAGTGGCTGATCCGCACCTCCGACGACACGCTCAGCTCGACCGACCTCGCCCTCGCCTACAAGCAGCTCTCCCAGGTGGAACGTGGATGGCGCGACCTAAAAGGGGCGTTGCGGCTGCGGCCCGTCTACCACCACCGCGAAGACCGCATCCGAAGCCACATCCAGCTCTGTTGGCTCGGCCTGCTCCTCATCCGCGTGGCGGAGAACGCGACCGGCGACACCTGGCGCAACCTTCGCCATGAGCTCGACCGGATGCACCTCGTCACGCTCGAGACGAAAGAGGGCCGCATCGCCAAGCGCTCAGCGACGACCAAGCGCCAGCGCGAGATCTTCGCCGCCCTCGAGGTGCGCGAGCCGGCCCAGATCCTCGACTACGACCTGCCGGCGCCGGTCGCGTAGTCCCAGGTCACAGCGTCGCGTAGTCACACGACCCTTCGCCTCAATCGCGCCCATTGTCCCTGCTCACGACGTGTTTCTGAGCCTCCTGCGTGCCTACCAACTCAGTAAGTCCGGTCCGTCAGGCGAGCTTCGAGACCATCGTCGGGTTGTTGTGGTCGACGGGAATGCGCGTCGGCGAGGCTCTCTCGCTGGACAACGGTGACGTCGATCTCGCCCATGGCGTGTTGAGAGTCCGAGAGGCGAAGTTCAACAAGTGCCGCGAGCTGCCAGTTCACGAGTCGACGATGGCGGCACTCCACGCCTACGCGAAGCGCAGGGTGGCGCTCTTTCCCGACGCTGCCACACCGGCCTTCTTCATCTCGGCGGCGGGGACCCGCGTCCTTTACTGCAACTTCCATCTGGGCTTCCAAGCGCTGGTGAGAAGAGCCGGCATCGAGGCGCGCTCGGCCAAGTGTCGGCCCCGACCACACGACCTCAGGCACAGCTTCGCGGTGCGCACCCTCGTCGGCTGGTATCGCGACGGCGCTGACGTCGAGGCACAGCTCCCGAAGCTGTCGACCTATCTCGGACACGTTCATCCGGCCAACACGTACTGGTACTTGTCGGCCGCGCCCGAGCTGCTGGGCTTGGCGGCTGAGCGTGTCGAGCACGCGACCGAGGCGCGGTCATGAGCGCGCTGGCCCCCACCCTCGAGGCCTTCTTCACCGAGCGGCTGATGGCCCAGCGACAGGCGAGCCCTCACACCGTGGCCGCCTATCGCGACACCTTCTACCTTCTCCTCGGCTACGTCGAACAAGAGACCAAGAAGGCCCCGGCCACCCTTGCCATAGAGGATCTCGACGCCCCGATGATCACCGCCTTCCTCGACCATCTCGAACGTGGTCGGGGCAACGCCGTGCGGACCCGCAATGCCCGGCTGGCAGCGATCCATTCACTATTCCGGTTCGCCGCGCTGCGTCACCCCGAGCACGCTGCGGTCATCGAACGGGTGCTCGCCATCCCTCCCAAGCGCTTCGATCGCCGGGTGGTCTCGTTCCTCACCGACGCAGAGGTCGACGCACTGCTCGCCGCACCGGATCCTTCGACGTTCCTCGGGAGAAGAGACCACGCCCTGTTGCTCACCGCCGTCCAGACGGGTCTGCGGGTGAGCGAGCTGGTCAACGTCCGTGTTGGCGACGTGGCGCTCGGGACCGGGCCGCACGTCCGTTGCTGGGGCAAGGGACGAAAGGAGCGGGCGACGCCGCTCACTGCCAACACCGTCGCCGTGTTGCGCTCGTGGATCGACGAGCGCGGCGTCACATCCGCGGCACCGCTGCCTCGAGGACGGCCTGCGGTTCGCGGAGGTCCCGGGCAAGCACCCAGCGGCAGACCGTCGCCATGTCGCAGTCCCTCGAGGCGGCCGCGAACAGAAGCGGCGCGAGCAGGGCTTCTGCGCGCTCGACCCAGTGCGCGGCCTCCGAGAGCTGCGCGGCCGGGCGTGCGGCCGAGGCGAGCGCGTGCGCGGCCGCCACGGCGCGCTCGAAGCTGTCGCAGCCCCAGACGGGGGACCAGCGCAGCGCCGTGACCCCCTCTGGGACCTCGGTCTCCCCCGAGGGGTCGAAGAGGAAGACCCTCCCTTTCATCCAGCGCCAGAACACGCTCTGGGCCATGACGTCGGGCTTGGTCGAGGTGGAGACGACCGCCGCGGGGGCGTCGAGGACGCAGGGGACGACGATCGAGGTGGTCTTCCCCGACCGGGGCGGTCCGAGGACGAGGAGGCTGCCCTCGGGTCCGCACCAGGTGCCCCCGAAGCGGTCGTCGCCGCAGTAGAGGCCGAACCAGGGGCGGCCCGGGACGTGCCGGGGGTAGGGGGCCGGCGGCGCCCAGGACGCCTCGACCTTGCGATGCCGGTCGAAGCGTGCGGGGAGCCTCATCGGCCCAACCCGAGGTCGGGGCCGGGGAGCTCACGTGCGCGCCCAAGGCGCCGCTCGTAACGGCGCAGCTCCCGGCGCACCTCCTCGTAGCGCGTGCGCCGGAGCGCCTCCATCGGCACCGGGCCGAGCGGATCCCTTCCCACCACCTCGTAACGGTCGCGGTACTCGGCGAGGACGCGCGCCACGCGTTCGTATTCCCTCCGCTCGTCTGCGAACGCCGGCGGGCACCCGATCGCCTCGACCTGGTAGGCGGGAACCGAGCCGGGT
>JAJYMD010000283.1 GCA_021787255.1 Actinomycetes bacterium
CGAGGCCTGCCGCCCAGCCCGAGAGCAGGCGCGATCGCCATGGCAGCCCGTCGAGGCGCCAGAACACGACGCCGGCACCGACGAAGGCGAGCGGCCACCACCCCCACGGCGGCAGGGAGAGGGCCAGGAGCAGCCCGCCGACGAGCGACGGCGCGACGACGCGGCCGAGGCCGGACAGCACGGCCATCCATGCTGCCACGGGCTTGGGCGTGTGGCCCGGCGTGCGGAGCGGGCGCTGGGAGCGTGCGGAGCGGGCGCTGGGAGCGGATGCGGCCCTTCAGGTCCTGGCCGCGCCGGCGGTCCCGCTCAGCTCTGCGACGACGTCGCTCGCGGCGTGCCGGCCGCTCTCGACGCATGCGGGGATGCCGACGCCGTGGTAGGCCGCCCCTGCGATCGCGACGCCTCCCAGGCGGCGCACGGCGGCCTCCACGCTCGCCACGCGCAGCAGGTGGTGCACGCGGTACTGGGGCAGCGCGCGCGTCGCGCGCGAGACGATCACGTCGTCCGGCTCACCGGCCGCGTCCAGGAGCACGGTCAGCTCCTGGACGACGCGGTGGACCAGGTCGTCGTCGGTCATCGTCTCGTGGCGAGAGTCCCCGGCCCGACCGACCGACGCGCGCAGCAGGCGGATGCCGGGCAGGTCGAGGTGCGGCCACTTCGCCCACAGGTAGGTGCACGCGGTCACCATGAACGGCTCGCCGGCTGCCAGCCCCAGCTGCCGTGCCGCCTTCCGGGGCACGGGCGTCCCGTGGGGCACGAGGAGCCCGGTGCCGAAGAGGTCGTCGGGCAGCGCGTCCGCCGGGAACGCGAAGGTGACCACGGCCACCGACGCGTAGTCGATCGTCCGGAGGATCGCTGCGGCCTCGGGGTCGTGCGACGCCAGCAGCGCGGCGGCAGGGTCGGTGCCGGTGGCGATGACGACGCCGTCGACCGTGACCTGGCGGCCGCCGGCCTCCAGCACCCAGCGGGCTCCGGCGCGTCCCATCCTGTCCACCGGCTGTGCCAGGCGGACGTCCGCGCCCCGCTCGCCCAGGCGCTCGGCCAGCCGCTCGACGAGCGACGCGAACCCGCCGCGCAACGCCCAGAAGAGGGGTTGGTCGTCCAGATGGGCCCCCCGGGCGCGCAGCTGCCGGAGGGAGCGCATCAGGCTCGAGCGGCGCTGCGCCGCTGTCAGCAGGGCGGGGAAGAGCGCGGCCGCGCTCGCGTCGGCCACGCCGCCGGCGTGGATCCCGCCCACGAGGGGATCGACGAGCCGATCGACGGCTTGGCGGCCGAGCTTGCGCGAGACGAGCGGCCCGATCGCGCGGTCGCCGAGCGGTCCGCGCGTGTCCGGACGGGGAACGAGGATGTCGGCGGCCAGCCGGAGCGTCCCGCCGACCGAGAGGATCCCCGAGCGCGCGACGGGCAGGAGCTTCGTCGGCACGCCGAGGTAGAGGCCCTCGGGGATGGGCCTGCGCCGGCCGCGCGCCCAGATCGAGGCGCCCGACGTGGCGACCGGGACGAGCTCGTCTCCGAGGCCGACCTCGCGGCACAGCTGGGTGGCTTCGGGGCGCCGCCCGAGGAAGCTGTCCGGCCCGACGTCGACGGCCCGCCCACACAGCTGCACGCTCGCGAGCTTTCCCCCGAGCCTGGTCGACGACTCGAGCAGCACGACCGACGGTCCCTCCGCCGCCGGCCCTGTGGCGCCGCCGGTCAGCTCCCAGGCCGCTGCGAGCCCGGTGATGCCGCCGCCGACGACCGCGATCACGGGCGCCCCCGTGCTCAACGACCGGCCCTTTCGGTAGGCGGCGCCGGCGCCGTTGCGCCGTTGGGTGCCGGGCTCTTGCCGGCTCCATCTGCGGCGGTGCGCACCGCACGCGCGACGACCGCGCACAAGCGCGGGTCGTCGTTCAGCGACGCGGTTCGGGCGAACGCCAGCCCCTCCGCCTCGGCGACCCCGCGCGCCTCGACGTCGAGGTCGTAGAGCACCTCGAGATGGTCGGCGACGAAGCCGATCGGGCAGATCACGACTGCCGCGCCGGTCTGCCCGTCTCGTGCCTCGGCGCCGATCCTGCGGAGCGCCCCGAGGAGGTCGGGACCGATCCACGGTTCGGGCGTGCGCCCGGCGCTCTGCCAGGCGACCTCCCAGGACGCGCCTCTCGCGCCGAGCCCGGCCACGCTCGCCACCGCGGCGGCCGACGCCTGGACCTGGTCGGGGTAGGGGTCGCCCGCCGCGATCACGCGCTCGGGGAGCGAGTGGGCGGTGAAGAGCACCGTGGCCCAGGCACCGTCCCTGCGGGTGCCGGTCCTGCGAGTGCTGTCCCTGCGGGCACCGGCGCTGCAGGCAGCGAGCCCGTCGAGCGCCGCAGAGACCCGCTCGGCCATGAGCTCGGCGAAGCCGGGCGTGTCGTACCACTGGAGCACGCGCACGAAGCGGGGCGCGGATCTGCTCGACGCGAGCGCCTTCCCGGCGCGCTCGAGGTACTCGTCGGACCCCAGGGACGCGCGGTGCGGCGCGAGGACGACGCCGACCACCTGACGGACATCCGTCCTCGCCAGCTCGGCGGCGGCGTCCTCGATGAAGGGGTCCGTGTGCTTGGCCCCGAAGCGCACGACGTACCTGCCGGGCTCGGTGTCCTCGAGGACGGCTGCGATCCCGGCGACCTGGGCCTCGGTACGCGCCGCGAGCGGTGAGGTGCCTCCGACCGCCTCGTAGCGGCGCACGAGGTCCGAGAGCTGTGCTGGCGAGGGGGGTCGGCCGTGGCGGATCCTCGTGTAGAAGGCGTCGATCGACGACGGGTCGGCGGGGGTGCCGTGCGCCATCACGAGCACGCCAACCTTGCCTTGCGCGGCGCCCTTCATCTCGGGGTGGTCCCTGCCCGGCCTTCGGCGTGCACGAGCTCCACGAGCGCGCAGAGTACCCCGGGGTCGGTCTCGGGGAGCACGCCGTGCCCGAGGTTGAAGACGTGCCCCGGAGCGCTCCCGGCCCGCCGCAGGACGTCGCGCGCCTCGTCGGCGACCACCTCCCACGGCGCGAGGCAGACCGCGGGGTCGAGGTTCCCCTGGACTGCGTGGTCGGGGCCCACCCGCCGCCGTGCCGCATCGAGGGGCACGCGCCAGTCCACGCCGACGACCTGCGCGCCCGCCTGCGCCATGAGCGGCAACAGCTCCCCGGTCCCGACGCCGAAGACGATGCCGGGGACCCCGAGCGCCCGGACGGCCTCGAAGACCCGTCGCGTGGCGGCCAGTGCGAACCGCTCGTACTCGCTCGGCGAGAGGACGCCCGCCCAGCTGTCGAAGAGCTGCACGACGCTGGCGCCGGCGTGCACCTGGGCGCCGAGGGATGCCGCCGCGATGTCGGCCAGCCTCCCGACGAGCGCGTGCCAGAGGGCGGGGTCCGAGTGCATGAGCGCCTTCACCCGCGCGAAGGTGCGCGAGGGCCCGCCCTCCACGAGGTAGCTCGCCACCGTGAACGGCGCGCCGGCGAACCCGATGAGGGGCACGCCGGGGCCGAGCTCGCGCACCACGAGCGCCGCTGCTTCCGCGACGTAGGGCGCATCCTCCTCGGGGACGAACGGGCGGAGGCGTGCGAGGTCCGCTCTCGAGGTGAACGGCTGGGCGACGACGGGTCCGCGGCCGGGCTCCACCGTGACGCCGAAGCCGATCGCGTGGAGCGGCACCACGATGTCGGAGAAGAGGATCGCCGCGTCGACCCCGTAGCGGCGCACCGGCTGGAGGGTCAGCTCTGCGGCCAGCGCAGGGTCGGAGATCGCCTCGAGGATCGCGCCCGAGCCGCGCGCCGCGCGGTACTCGGGGAGCGAGCGCCCCGCTTGGCGCATGAACCACACAGGGGTGTGCGGCACCGGTCGGCGCCGGCAGGCGAGGAGGAGGGGAGGGACGGGGGGCATGGCCGCTCGGGGGTCGGAGCCGCCCGGGTCGCCTGTGGCCAGCATGACTGAGATCTTCGCAGTCGGCCGGGACCCCCACCACCGCGCGCCGGCCCGTCGTCGACGCGGCTAAGGCCACCTAGACTGGTTCGTTCGCTCGGCTGGCTGGGAGGACTTCGACGACGTGACCCACGAGCAGGACGTCCAGGAAGAGCAGCGC
>JAJYMD010000345.1 GCA_021787255.1 Actinomycetes bacterium
TTCAGCAGGAACGGGTGGGGCGTCGGGCGGCGACGAGCCCCGTGTAGAGGCGTTCGAGGCGCCTGGCGGCGATCTCGATGTCGAACTGCGCGCCGGTCCCTGCGGCGGCGACCGCCATCGCGCGGCGGGCCTCGGGATCGAGGACGAGCGATCGCAGTGCGGTCGCGAGCGCGCCGGCGTCGCCCGGGGGAACGAGGCGTCCCTCCACGCCCTCTCGGACCTGGTCGGGGACGTCGCCCACCCGGGTGCTCACGACGGGGACGCCCGCGGCCAGGGCCTCCATCACCGCGACGGGCGAGCTCTCGTGATGCGAGGCGAGCACGACGACATCGGCCGCCCGGAGCAGGCGTGGGACGTCGTCGCGGAACCCGAGGAAGCGAAAGCGATCGCCGAGGCCGAGCTCGTCCCGCTCGCGTGCGAGCGCCCCCGCGAGCGGGCCGCCGCCTGCGGCCACGAAGCGCACCGGAAGGCCCTCGGCCACGAGGGTGGCCGCAGCCGGGAGGAGCACGTCGTAGCCCTTCTCGGTGCGGAGGTTCGCGACGGAGAGCACGAGCGTCTCGTCGTCGGCGACGCCGAGCTCGGCGCGGATGGCAGACCGGGCGGCCGGTTCGTCGGGTGCGGGGCCGTGGTCCGAGGCGGGTGCTCGGTCGGGATCTCGGCCCGAGTCGGGGCCTGGCCGGGCCTTTCGGATCCCGTGCGGGAGGATCTCGGTGTTCCGTCGGAGCTGGCGCGGGAGCGCCGCCCACGCCGAGGTCGCCACCACGAGCGAGGCGTCGTCGAGGTGCGCCGTCACGCGTTCACCGGCGCGGAGCAGCGGGTGCGTGGCTGTCCAGAGGTTGTGCCGGGTGTGCACCACGACCGGCCGGCGCGGGCCGGGCAGCGAGCGGGTGACCAGGCGCCCGAGCACCGCCGGGTAGGGGAGGTGGAGGTGGAGCACGTCGGGCGCTTCGGCGAGGAGGAGACGGCGGAGCGCGACCGTCCAGGCGAGGTCGACGTCGCTCCGGGCACCCAGCTCGTGGACGGGGACGCCCTCGGCCTCGAAGGCCGGCACGAGCGCGCGGTGCGCCGCGAGGATCCCCGCCACCGACGCCGCGACGCGTGGCCGCGCTGCGACCGCGCACAGGTCGAGCACGAGCCGCTCTGCCCCACCGGCGTCGAGCCCCTTGAGCAGGTGCAGGACCCGGATGGGTTGTTCGGTCGTCACTGGTCGGCGGGGGCCGGGTGCCGGTCCGCGGGGGCCTGCCCGGCGCGGGCCGGGTGTGGCGCCGCACGGGGGGGCACGGGCGCGCCCGGCGCGCGCACCGGGCCGGGGGCTCGCCCGGCCCAGAGGGCTTCGATCGCTTCGACGGCGGGGCCGACGCCGTCGTGGGTCAGGCGGTAGGCGGGCGCGGTGCGTGCCACCCCGGCCAGCGTCTCGAGGCCCTCCGGTCCGAAGCGGGCGAGGTTGAAGCAGTTGGTGATGAGCTCGAGCAACGCGAGCGCCGGGCGGAGGGGTGTGGCCGCCCAGCCGTGGCCGGAGCGGGCAGGTGGGCTCGCCTCGGGTGGGGTCGGTCCCGGCGTGGTCGGAGCTGGCTCGGGGGCGTAGCGGGGGAAGACGAGGAGGGCCACGGGGAGGCCATCGCCGGGGTGCAGCACCGTTCCGTTGGCGCGGTCGGGCTCCGCAGGACAGTCCGAGCCCGTCGAGCCCACCGCGGGCCCCGTCGGGCGGGGTCCTTCGCCTGGCGCCAGGCGCGCGGCTGGGAAGTGCACTTCGGCGAGACCGAGCGCCTGTAGGTCCGGCGGCAGCAGGGCGTCGATCCCTCCGAGAGCCGCGCAGGCGCCGCGATCGAGCCAGATCGGGCGGGGGAAGCCCTCGGCGAGCACCCCCCCGGCCGGGGCCGGTCCGGGCCCGGCGGTTGGGCCGCGGAGGAGCGCCGCCTCGTCCGAGCCGTACGCCCAGCCCCGCTGGACGAGCGCGGCGACCAGCGTGCTCTTCCCCGAGCCCGACGGCGCAGGCAGCAGGAGCGTCCTCCCGTCCCGGAAGAGCACGCCGGCGTGGAGGGCGACCACGTCGAGCGCGCCGAGCGCGTCGGCGCCGAGCTGCCAGACGAGGTCGTGGGCGGCCCGGGCGAGCGCTCCCGTCTCGAGGCAGACCGCCCCGTCGCGCTCGAAGACCCACCGGTCACCCTCGGCTGTGTCCGGCCCCCGGGCGATCCGGTAGGTGTGGACGGGGCCGGCGGGCCGGCCACCACGGGGGTCGGCGGGTGGCGCCCCGCCGGTGCCGGGCGCACCCCCAGCCCCGGCTGTCCCGCCGGTCCCGGCGCTACGCTCCCGCTCGCCTCGCGCGCCGCACAGCCCGGTGAGGCTCTCCCCGAGCCACTCGAGGACGGCGTCGTCGCCACGATCGCAGGGAGCGCCGTGCTCGGTGGGCCGGTCGCGATCGGCGGGCTGGCCGGGGATGGCCGGCTCGCCGCAAGCGGTGTTCTCGCCGGCGCCGTCTCGCTCGCCCGGTAGGTCGAGGACGAAGCGGAAGTCCCGCCATCGAAAGGGGGTCCCTGTGACTGCGCCCGGCGCGTGCGGCTGCCGGGAGCTCATGGGAACGCGAGGCTATCGAGACTGCCTCCGGGGCCGGCGAGGCACCGTCGGAGCCGTGTACCGGGCGGAGGCGGTCCGGTCGGCGGCCGGCGAAGTACCCTCTTCGACGTCGGCGGCCTCGGGGCGCAAGGCGGCGTCACCAGCGAGAGGGGAAGTGCTGGAGTGACCGAGAGCGGAGCGCCTGAGGGCGGCACGGGGTACCGGCTCGCCCCGCTCGACGGTCTACGGGCCGTCGCGGTGACGATGGTCGGGCTCTCTCACCTGCTCGGTCGCGGAGCTTCGTGGGTCCAGGGCGGGTGGGTCGGGGTGACCATCTTCTTCGTGCTCTCGGGCTTCCTGATCACGACCATCCTGGTCGACGAGGAGCGAGCTCGGGCGACCATCTCGCTCCGGCGTTTCTACATCCGGCGCGCGCTGCGGCTCGGCCCGGCCCTTTTCACGATGCTCGTGGTGTGGTCGGCGGTGATGCTCGTCGCGCACCGGGAGCCGTGGTTCTCGGACATCCCCGCTGGCTTCGGGCCCGCACCGACCGTCGCGCAGAACCTGCGCAGCGCCGGCCTCGTGCTCGCGTACGTGTGGAACTGGTTCCTCGCGTTCCACGGCATCCAGCGTTCCGGCCTGAGCCAACTGTGGTCCCTCTCGGTCGAGGAGCAGTTCTACCTGTGCTGGCCCCTCCTGCTCCTGTCGCTCCTGCGATGGAAGGCTCGGACGAGGCGCGCGGTCGTGCTGGCGCTCTGTGGCGGGAGCGCGGTGCTCCCGCTCTTCCTCTGGCGAGGGGGGAGTGGGGCTCCGTTGATCTACTTCGGAACCGCGACCGAGGCACTCTGCCTGCTCTCCGGCGCCTTCTGCGCCTTCGCGCTCGCGTCGCCGCGGGGGGCCGCCCGTCCCAGTGTGGAGCTCGGCCGTGCCACGACGCTCGGCGCGGCGGCTGCGCTCCTCCTCATCTTCCTCCGCGTCGGCTATCCCACCCCGAGCTCGTACTTCCTCGCGCTCCCGTCGGCGTCGGTCGCTGCGGCGATCGTCGTGGCCGGCGTGGTCGTCCACCCGGGAAGCCTCCTTGGGACAGTGCTGAGCCGCCGGGTGGTCGTGTGGCTGGGGCGGCGCTCCTACGCCGTCTACATGTGGAGCTTCCTCTGGACGACGTGGCTCGGCGAGCTCCCGTTGCTCGCGAGGGTCCCGGCCGTGATCGCGGCCACACTCCTGACGGCGGAGCTCTCCTGGCGGCTGGTCGAGGCGCCAGCGCTCCGGGTCGCCCGACGCTTCGGCCACGGGCGGTCCGTGCCGCTCGTGGCCGGTAAGCAGCCCGAGCCGGCCTGAGGCGGGGTCACTCTTCCTGGCGGGGTCTCGCGGCCAGCGGGTCCCTCAGCAGCACCTCGAGGAGGGCGGCCTCGATGTGGCCGGCCATCCGCTCCCAGGAGAGACTTGCGACCGCGCGGCGCCCGGCGGCACCGGCCTCGTGGCGCCATGCTGGATCGGCGAGCGCGCGCTCGAGGCACGACCGAAGAGAT
>JAJYMD010000410.1 GCA_021787255.1 Actinomycetes bacterium
GACCTGGTGGTGCACGACAAGGCAGGGGAATGGATCCTCTCCCAGCTCGTCGCCGGCGCGCAGGCCCGGCTGCGCGACGAGGGCATCCGCGGCGACGTCTACCTCTTCAAGAACAACACCGACTCGGCCGGCAACTCCTACGGCTGCCACGAGAACTACCTGACGGAGCGCAACGACGACTTCAACCGCTACACCGAGGTGCTGATCCCGTTCCTCGTGAGCCGCCAGATCTACGCCGGCGCGGGAAAGGTGCTCCAGACGGCACGGGGCGCGGTGTTCTGCATCAGCCAGCGGGCCGAGCACATCTGGGAGGGCGTCTCGTCCGCGACCACCCGCAGCCGGCCCATCATCAACACCCGCGACGAGCCGCACGCCGACGCCGAACGGTACCGGCGCCTCCACGTCATCGTCGGCGACTCGAACATGAGCGAGTACGCGACCTACCTCAAGATCGGCGCCACGAGCATCCTGCTCTCGATGCTCGAGGACACCGGCACGGTGCTGCGCGACCTCACCTTGGAGAACCCGATCCGGGCGATCCGCGAGATCAGCCACGACATCACCTGCCAACGTCGCGTCCGGCTGGCCAACGGCCGGGAGATGCGCGCGCTGGACATCCAGATGGAGTACCTCGAGCGCGCGCTGCGGTTCCGGGACCGCCACGGCCTCGGCCCCGAGGAGGAACGGGCCCTCGAGATGTGGCAGCACTGCCTGAAGGGCATCGAGTCGGACCCCTTGTCGCTGTGGCGCGAGTGCGATTGGGTCGCGAAGCACCGCCTCATCGACCAGGTGCGCCAGCGTGAGGGCCTCCCGCTCTCCCACCCGAAGGCGGCCCTCGTCGATCTCCTGTACCACGACGTCGACCGGAGCCGGGGCTTCTTCTACAAGCTCCAGGCGCGCGACCAGGTGGAGCGCACCTGCACGGACGCCGACATCGCCGCAGCGATGACGGAGCCCCCGCAGACGACGCGAGCCCGCCTTCGTGGCGCGTTCGTGCGCCGCGCGAAGGAGCGCCGCCGTGACTTCACCGTCGACTGGGTGCACCTGAAGCTGAACGACCAGGCGCAGCGGACCGTGCTGATGAAGGACCCGTTCCGCTCCCACGACGAGCGCGTGGAGCGGCTCATCGCGTCCCTCTGACCGGCCGCGCTCCGTGGCAGCCGCGCCGGGCGCGGCGGTGACGCCCCCTTGCGGATCCCAGCCTGTAGCCTCGGAAGCCCGTGAGCCCAGAGGACCCCTCGACGCGAGCCGTGCCCGGTACCGGCCCCACCGCCGGTGTCCTCGGACCTCCCAGCCAGGGCGCGGGCGACGCGGCCTTGGGAGCCCAGAGCGACGGGGCGCTCCAGGGCGGCACCGGACCCGACGGCACTGGACCCGACGGCGCCGGACCTGCTGGCGGCAAGCCCCGTCGCCGCCGGACGCGTCGGTGGCTCCTCGAATGGCTGGTCATCATCCTGGTCGCAGTCGGGGTCGCCTTCGGGGTGCGCACCTACGTGGCGGAGACCTACTACGTGCCGTCGACATCGATGTGGCCGACCCTCAAGGCAGGGGACCGGATCGTCGTGACCAAGATCTTCGGGGCGATCCACGCGGGCACAATCGTCGTGTTCAGGCGGCCCCCCGCGGAGGACTGCGGCGGTCCGCCGGTCCCGGACCTCGTCAAGCGCGTGATCGGGCTCCCGGGCCAGACCGTCTCGGCTCGCGGCGGCCAAGTCTACATCACAGGCAAGCTGCTGAAGGAGCCCTGGCTGCCGAAGGGCCACCAGACGTACACGACGATGTCCAAGCCGTACACGGTGCCGCCGGGCGACTACTTCGTCATGGGGGACAACCGTGTGAACTCCTGCGACAGCCGCATGTGGGGGCCCGTGAAGTCCTCCTACATCGTGGGAAAGATGTTCCTCATCATGTGGCCGCCGTCCCAGGTGAGGTGGTTCTGAGGCGGTCCGTCCCGGGCCAAATTCCTCCCGCCGGCCACCCCTGTAGAATCGGGCGCGCGTGCTGGACCTCAGCCCGACAAAGCTCATCATCATCTTCGTCGTCGTGGTGGTGCTCCTCGGCCCGAACCGCCTGCCCGAGGTCGCCCGCCAGCTCGGCGCGGGGTGGCGCAAGCTGCGGGACCTCCACAGCCAGATCGACCGCGAGCTCCGCCAGAGCGTGCCCGACCTGCCGAGCAGCCAGGACATCGTGCGCTTCGCGCGCTCGCCGATCACCTTGTTGAACCAGCTCGCGGACTTCACAACCGGCCCGCCGTCCCGCGAGGGCACCGACGGCTCCCTGCACCCCGAGGGCACCGACCGCACCGTGCTGCACCCCGAGGGCACCGACGGCACACCGGACCTCGACGGCGCCGCGGACCTCGACGGCACCGGGGAGCCCGGCGGCACCGGGGAGCTCGACGGAGCCCCCGGGCTGTCGGCGCTTGGGCCCGTGCCGAGACCCGCGTCGACGCGGCCCGCGTCGCCCAGGCGGGCGCCGCCGAAGCTGTCGGCGGTCCGGCCGTCTCTGGCCGATCTCGACGTCGACGACCCGAACCTGAACTGACCGCGATGGCAACGCCCCTTTCAGAGCGTGTGTCCCTGCGGAGGCGCACGAGGACGCACCCCGACGAGATGACGATCGGCGAGCACCTGGGCGAGCTCCGCCGCAGGCTCGTCGTCGCGGTGGTCGCGTTCGCGGTGATGGCGCTGGTCTCGGCGATCTTCTACGAGTGGGAGTTCTCGCTGCTGCGCCACCCCTACTGCGAGATCGCCGGCGCCCACGGTTGCACCTTCTACGTGACCACCGCGCTCGACCCGCTCACCTACCGGGTGAAGCTCGCCGCCTTCGGCGGGCTCGTCCTCTCCTCGCCCGTGCTGCTCTGGGAGCTCTGGAGGTTCATCACCCCCGGGCTTCGTCGCAACGAGAAGCGCTACGCCGTGCCCTTCGTCGTCGCGTCGGTGGCCCTCTTCCTGTTCGGCTGCACGGTCATCTACGTCGTCCTGCCGCACACCTTGGGCTGGCTGATCCACGTTGGAGGCCCGAACATCCACGAGCTCTTGAACCCGAACTCCTACCTCACCTTGGTGCTGCTGCTCATGGTGCTCTTCGGGCTCACCTTCGAGCTTCCCGTCGTGCTCGTCGCGCTGCAGCTCGCGAACGTGATCACCTCTGCAGGGCTGCTCCGGCACTGGCGCTGGTGGGTGATCGGGATCACCGTGGCGGCGGCGGTCTTCACGCCGAGCTCCGATCCCTTCTCGATGATCGCGCTCGCCATCCCGCTCACGGCCCTCTACTTCGCGTCCATCGGCGTCGGCAAGCTGCTGCGCCGTTGAGCGCCCTGCTGCCAGGGGATGCGGCTGACCCAGCGATCGCTCGCCGCAGCGCCCGGCGTGCTCGCTTCCTCCGTCGGCTCCCGTTCCAGCCGGACCCCTTCCAGCTCGAGGCGTTCGACGCCCTCGACGAGGGTCGCTCCGTGCTCGTCTCGGCCCCGACGGGGTCGGGCAAGACCCTCGTCGCGGCCTATGCCGTCGACCAGGCGCTCTCGAGCGGAGGCAAGGCCTTCTACACGACGCCGCTCAAGGCGCTGTCGAACCAGAAGTTCGCGGAGCTGTCCGCCGCGCACGGAGGCGACCGCGTCGGCCTCTTGACCGGGGACGTCGCGCTGCGCCCGGAGGCGCCCGTGGTGGTGATGACCACCGAGGTCCTGCGCAACATGCTCCTCGCGGGCTCGGACCTCCTCGACGGCCTGCGCACCGTGGTGCTCGACGAGGTCCACTACCTCCAGGACCCCTACCGCGGCGGGGTGTGGGAGGAGGTCCTCGTGCTGTGCCCGCCGACGGTCACCTTCGTGTGCCTGTCTGCCACCGTGTCCAACGCGCACGAGCTCGGGGACTGGCTCACCTCGGTGCGTGGCCCGACGGCAGTCGTCGTGGAGCGGCGCCGCCCGGTCGTCCTCCGCCGCCACCTGGCCGTTCATCGCCGCCAGCCCGACGTGAGAGGAACGCCCGAGACCGAGCTGCTGCCATTGCTCCACGACGGGCGGGTGGGCGGCGAGGCGCTCCGCCTGGACCAGACGGCACGCCGGAT
>JAJYMD010000042.1 GCA_021787255.1 Actinomycetes bacterium
CGGGCTGTTCCTCCAGCGCCCCTTGACCTCGGTGGTCGCTCCGCGCCGGCGCCGCGCCGACGTCGCGTGGGGCATCGCCATCCTGTGGGGCCTGGTTGTCTTCCAGCAGTTCAACGCCACCAACGTCTACGCCACGGTGGACAACTGGCTGAACCGAAACTTGTTGGTCCCCCACTACCCGAACCCGGTCGACTATGTCGGCCTCATCGCGCTGGTCGCGCTGCTCATGGCGGGGGTCGCCTGGCTCGTCTCTCGATCTCTCGGGCGCGGCGACGTGGCGGTGACGCACACCGACAGCTTCGTGGACCGCACCTCGCGCTTCCGGGCGTTCTTCGTCCCCATGGCCTACGGGCTCATCCCGGTGGTGGGCGCCGACTACTTCGCCCGCCAGCTCCCGAAGTTCTTCAAGCACTCGGCCCGGGTGGTGCCCGCGGTCGCGCACATCGCCGGCTTCATGTCGACCTCGTCGTCGATCTACGGCTTCCACATCCTGTCGAACAGCTGGATCGTCGTGGTGCAGGTCGCCGTGATCGTCGCAGGCACCGCGGCCGCGGCCTGGGCGACGTGGCGGATCGCCGGCAGGGAGCTGGTGCCGGTCAGCCACAACGCGCTCGGCGTCCGACTGGCGACGCTCGGAGTCGTCCTCTCCTGCGGGGCGGCGGCGAGCGTGCTGTACGTCCTCATGCACGCGGCCAGCTGACGGTCGCCGGACCTCGGGAGGAGATCATGGCCATCACGATGACCGAGAACCAACTGACCTGGACGGACAGGCCTCGTGTCCAGGTGCTGGCGGACCGGTGCGCGGGCTGCCAGGAATGCGTCATCCGCTGCCCTGTCGGCGCGCTCGACATGGACGCAGGACGTTGGGTGGCGGTCGCCGATTCCGAGCGGTGCGTCGGATGCCGCCAGTGCGTGCGCACCTGCCCGTTCAGCGCGATCGTGGTCACGGGGCAGGCTCTCGCCGGGTCCCGGGCCAGCACCGAGGTGGTGCACCCCGAGCCGCTGGTCGCAAACGTAGAGGAGGTCCGTCGGGGACTGGGAAGCTGGGAGGAGGCGCTGGCCGAGGCGCAGCGATGCCTCTCGTGCCCCGACCCGACCTGCGTGCGGGGCTGCCCGGCCCACAACGACATCCCCGGCTTCATCGCCGCCGTCGTCGACCGGGACCTCGCGAAGGCGCATGAGATCCTCCGCCGGACCTCGGTGCTGCCCGACATCTGCTCGCGCGTGTGCAACCAGGCGGCCCAGTGCGAGGGAGCGTGCACGTGGTCGCTCGCCGGCGAGGCGCCGGTCGCGATCGGCCAGCTCGAGCGCTTCGTGGCCGACACCATGGCCCCGCCGCCGCCCGAGCCCGGCGCGGCCGTGGACCTGTCCGTCGGCGTCGTCGGCGCCGGCCCGGGGGGCATCGGGGCGGCGTGGGCCCTCCTGGAGGGCGGCGCCTCGGTCACGGTCTACGAGCGGGACCCGGTCCCCGGGGGGCTGCTCGGCTGGGGGATCCCCGACTTCACCCTCCCCGACGCAGTCGCGGCGAGGCCGTGGCGCCAGCTCCAGGACGCCGGGGTCGAGCTGCGCTGCGGGGTCGAGATCGACGCCGCCGGCCTCGAGGGACTGCTCGCCTCGCACGACGCGGTCGTCGTGGCGACCGGCGCGAGCGTCCCGGTACGCCTGCCGATCCCCGGCGCCGACCTCGAGGGGGTCACCGACGCCACCAGCTTTCTGAAGACGGCCCGCGCCGCCCTCGAGACCGACGACGGCGCGCCCGCGTGGCGGTCGGCCATGGGCCTCGAGGGGGCCGCCGGAGGAGGTCGTCCGCCGCACGTGCTCGTGCTCGGCGCGGGCAACACGGCCATGGACGTCGCGCGCACCGCACTGCGGCTCGGTCTTGCGGCCACGTGCGTGGACTGGCTGGACGAGCGCTTCTCCCTCGCCCGGCCCGACGAGCTGGCGGAGGCCCGAGACGAAGGGGTCGTCGTCCGGTTCGCGAGGACGGTCACCCGCATCGAGGGCGACGGTCAGCGGGTCCGCCGCGCACAGCTGGCCAAGACCCGCCAGGAGCGGGCCGACCGGCTGCCCGCCGTCCTGCACGGCGAAGGTGCCGAGACCGTGGACGTGGACCTGGTCGTCATGGCCATGGGCTACCGGGTCGACCCCGCCGTCGCCGCCGGGCTCCCGGGCACCCCGGTCCGCCGCGAGGCGCACGGGGTGCCGGACCGCAGGTGGACCGCCTCGGGTGTGCTCGCCAATCCGGCATCGGCGTTCGCCTTCCACAACCCTGTCGGCAAGCTCGCCCTCGGCCGGGAGGTGGGGCTTCAGGCGGCTTCGTTCCCCGTGCGCGAGCGCATCTGGGTGGTCGGCGACTCCCTGGTGGGCCCGGCGACGGTGGTCGAGGCCATGGCGCAGGGTCGGCGAGCGGCCAGCGCGCTGCTCGCGGCGCGCCCGTCGCGGCCGGACCACAAGAGGCCTGCGCGCGCCCGCCGGGCACTCGTGTGCTATGCGAGCGAGGGGGGTCGCACTGCCCAGGTCGCCCGGACGGTCGGCGACGAGCTCACCGACAAGGGCCTGAGCGTGCGGGTCCTACCGATCGAGCGGGTCGGCCCAGACGAGCTGGCGAGCGCGGACGTCCTCGTCGTCGGCTCGTGGGTGAAGGGGTTCGTGGTGGCCAAGGTGGGCCCGGCCCCGGCGGTCCGTGCCTGGTTGGACGGGCTCCCTCGGCTCGGCGGCATGCCGGTGGCGCTCTTCTGCACCTACGGGGTGGACCCGCGCTCGACCCTCGCGCAGATGGCCGTGGCCTTCGAGCGCCGGGGCGCACGAGTCGTGGCCACGGCAGAGCTGCGCCGGGGCGGGAACAAGGTCGCGGCGATCGCGTTCGCACGCCGGGCCCTGGCCGGTGCCCGGGAGCTCGAGGCTGCACCGCCAGAGCCCCTCGCCGTGCGGTGACCCGGCGCCCGCCGGCGGCCCCGCGCTAGCGTGCAGGTCGAGACATGAACATGACGCTCTCCAAGCGCGGCGATTACGTCATGCGCTCCGCGATCGCGCTGGCCCGCGCCTTCGACTCCGGCGGACCCCGCAAGATCCGGGAGGTCGTGACCGACACCGAGATGCCCCGCACGTTCGCGTCGCAGATCCTCGCCGACCTGGTGAGGGCCGGGCTGGCGGTGTCGCGGGCGGGGCGCGACGGCGGCTACCGGCTGTCACGGCCACCCGAAGAGATCAGCGTCTTGGAGATCGTCGAGGCTGCCGAGGGACCGCTCAGGGCCGAGCGCTGCGCCCTCGGCGAGGGTCCGTGTCGCTGGGAAGCCGTCTGCCCGCTCCACGAGACCTGGACCCAGGCGACCGCACGGCTGTCCGAGCTGCTGGCGGAGACCTCCTTGGCCGAGGTGGCGGCGCGCGACGCAGCGATCGAAGTGGGGAGCTACCCGGTCCCGGTCGACGCCCACCGGTCGCACGCCCGCGCCGTCGAGCTGGCAGACCTCGTCCACGTCGAGCTTCCGGCGCTCGTGGTCGACGGTGCGCTCGCCGCCCGCCGCAACTGGAGCGCCATCCTCGGCGCCGCGGTCCACGAGGTGGGCGAGCTCGCGGGATCGGCGGCGCGCCTCTCCCCGCTCGTCGCCGACTGCTCGATCGACGCGCTCGCCTCGGGCGACGATGCGGGCGTCGATGCGGACGCCACGGGCTACCTGCTCGCTTGGCGGCTGTCGGAGCCTGGTGGGCAGAGCCACTTCGAAGGGGAGCTGCACGTCCAACCGATCGACCCCGAGCGCTGCGAGCTGGCGGTGTCGGGCGTCTGGCACCAGGAGGTCGACGACGGCGCGGCGCAGACGACGGAGGAGCTCGAGCGCAGGGCGCGCCACGTCCTGCGGGGCATGCTCCGCCGCATCGCCCGCGAGCTCGAGGCGCGCGCGGGGCGCTCCTCTGGTGCCCCGCCGAGCCCGGCTCATCGCCGGACGGACAGAGCGCGTGCAGGTGCGATCAGGCCGGAGGCCCGCTCGCGAGCGTGATCGCCGCCGACTGGCTCTGACCAGAGCCCGTCACCCAGCCGACCTTCACCGTGTCGCCGGGGTGGT
>JAJYMD010000347.1 GCA_021787255.1 Actinomycetes bacterium
GATCTGAGCGGCGGCGGCACGACGCTCGGGCCGCGGCGGAACGCCGCGCACGGGTCGCGCGTGGCAGCAAGGTCGTGAAGCGCCACGCCCCCCGCGGGTACGCCGCCCAGGTGGAAGCACGGTCTCGCCGGCGTTGAGGCCCCGGGCGAGGCGCGCCCGGCGAAGGTGGCCACGCCGCGCGGAAGATCGTCGGGACGCGGGTTTGGTCGCCGGAGCGCTCATCGTCGGGTGCCCCTGCGCGCACGCCGCAGAGGGCGGAGCACGCGTCCGCGCCGGCGGAGACGGCTGCGCCAGGAGACGGCGCTCGCGAGGGCCAGCACGACGATCCCCGCCGACTCCACCCCCAGGCTCTCCGTCGCGAACGGAGCGGAGAAGCTGTCGCGGAAGCCGAAGAGGCTCAGCTCGACGCTCCATACGAGGCCTCCGATGGTGGAGGCGAGGAAGAGCGCACCGGCCGCTGCGGGCACCGGGTGGCGGGTGACGAGCACGGTCGCGCCGAGCACGAAGGCGGAGATCGACTGGAGGAGGAAGAGCCAGCCGATCGTCGGGACGCTCTTGTAGCCGGAGGCCCAAAGGTGCAGGTGGATCGCGCCCGACCAGACGAGCAGCGCTGCGCCGAGCGCCATCGGCGCGTCGGCGAGCCTTCGCCACGCGCCGGCGCGCCTTGCAGCACGCCGCGAGCGCGTCGGGGCGGTGGCGCGGGATCGACCGCCCGAGCGGCTCACCGCCGTCTCGTTCCGTCCGGCGGCTGCGGGGTTCGAGTGGAGAAGCCTCTTGCTGCCGCCTCGGCACGGGCGCCGGGCAAGGCGTGGCGGAAGCCGCCGCGCGCCGTGCTTGCCTTGCGAGCCGCGTGCACAGCCGCGCGCGGATCGTCCGGGCAGCAGCAGCGACTCCGACGGTCGACGGAAGGGGCCTGGGCCATGACGAGGTGCTCGGAGCAATGCTCTCGCCCGCCGGTCGGCGTCGCAAGCCGGGCCGCTCGTGTCGCTTCCCCGCTCGCCCACCCCCGTCCGTCGAGAGCGAGGGTCCTTCGGCCCTACGGCGGTTCCAGCGAGGCTCGTACGATCGTCACGATATGGTCCCGATCGTCCCGCCGTGGGATGAGCGTCATGGGAAAGGATCGACGCCGGCCGTCTTCCTCCGGGACTTCGTGGACGTGGACCAGCCGGAGCGGCTCGTCGGCGAGCGCCTGCGCGGCGGGCAGGCCTGGCTGGCACGGCTCGCGGGCGCAGCGGGCGGCGACACGGAGACCCAGCTGGTGCGGCTCGGTCCTTCTGCGCTCGGAGAGCTGGTCACCCGGGAGGTCCGGGTCCGCCTCGGGCAGCCCACGTCGCTCGAGACCGGCGTCGTCGTGCCGCTGCGCTGGGAGGACGCCCGCAAGCCGAGCCTGTTCCCCGTGCTCGACGGCAACCTCGAGGTGGTGCCGCTCGGCCCGGAGCGAAGCCGCGTCGTGCTGCACGCCTCCTACCGCCCGCCCTTCGACGGGGTGGGGAGGGCGCTCGACCAGGCGCTGCTGCACCGCGTCGCCGAGTCGACGGTCCGCACCTTCCTCTGCAAGGTGGCCGAGACGTTGCAGGACTGGCATGGCGACGGAGCCGACGAAGGCGAGGACGGCTGAGGGCGCGGCGGGCAGGGCTCACCAGCCGAGGGGCGCGGCCTGGCGCTCGAAGAAGGCCGTCCCTCTTGGCAGCCGCTCGTAGGCGACACCCGTTGGCAGCCGCTCGTAGGCGACCGGGCCATGGAAGCGCTCCATCTTCCTGAGCAGGGGCCCGAGGTGCCTGATCATGACAGGGGCCAAGTCTGCGGCCGCACGCTCGGCATCCTCCTTCGTCTCCCACCAGACCATCGAGAGCAGGGAGTCCTGCCCGGTGCGGACGACGACGTCGCGCAGATGACCCCGGCACGCTTCGAGCACCGGAATGACGTCGTCCCTGCTCACGTCGAGCGCGTCGTCGCCGGAGCCGGACTTGAACGTCCACTGGGCAGCCATCACGTAGGCCGAGAGGTCTGTTTGCAGGGGTCCTGTCGCATCTGCGAAGGCGTGCGACGGGAGGCGGCTTCGGTCGTGTCCGTGTGTCGGCATCGTTCCTCCTCGTGGCGCGCCCAGGATCGAGCTCGTGGTGCCCATTGGCCTCGGTGATGATGTCGGCAGATCGCAGCGCGAGTTGAGCGCCGCCGCGAAGCCCATGGTGTCGCAGATCGCCGGTGGTGAAGGCGCCCCTTGGGGCAGATGGAGTGGCCGTTGCAGCATCATCGCTGCAGCATCATCGCTGCAGCATCATCGCTGCAGCATCATCGCCCAGGTGACGTGACCGGCGCCGGTCTGGTGTCTATGGTGGCAGCTGGTCTCATGGCATCGGTGCGACGCGTCGGACGGGGGGCTTCGGGGAGGAGACCCGTGATCCCTCGTCCAGGAACGGGGCCGGCTGATCGACCGGTCCTCGGAGACCGCCGGACCGTGCTGCTGACCGGCGCAGGGTGAGGAGATCGTATGGAGATCCAAGTCGGCCTTCCGGTGCTGAGCATCTACTCCGACGACGAGGTGCTCGTCTGTGAGGAGAACGGGGAGATGTCGAGCACCGAGGACCAAGGCTTCTTCGTGCGCGACACTCGGTTGGCCTCGGGCTACCGGCTGAAGCTCGGCCGTACGAGGCCGGTGCTGCTCAACGGCGCTCGCGTCGAGTCCTGCTCGGCGCGGATCGAGTACACGAACCCGGCGCTCGAGACCGCGAGCGGTCGGGTGCCTGCGAGCTCGTTGCACCTGCGGCTCGACCGGGTGATCGGCGGCGGCCTCCACGAGGACTACGACCTGGTCAACTACGGCGACGACCCGATCCAGATCCTCCTCGAAGTGAGCATCGAGTCGGACTTCGCCGACCTGTTCGACGTGAGAAGCGGACGCAGGCTCCAGCGTGGTGTGATCCAGTCGTCGTGGGACATGGAGTCTGCCGCGCTGTGCACCCGCTACGAGAACGGATCGTTCTGCCGCGGGATCGAGGTCCGAGCGCAGTGCGCCGGCTCTCTCACCCAGTTCGCCAATGGCGGGATGTCCTGGAAGATCCATCTCGACCCGGGTGAGACGTGGCACACCTGCCTCCTGTGGAGTGTGGACGTCGGCGACGGCTCAGAGCGGCGCCCCGAGCGGCACTGCAGCGCGCTCAGCATGCGCGACAGGCCGCACGACGAGGCCCAGCGGACCTGGGCACAGGCCACCACCCGTTACGAGACCAGCGATCCGACGGTGAACGCGATCCTCGCGCAGGCGGTCCAGGACCTGGCGAGCCTCCGCATGTACCTGCACGACGAGGCCGCCGCCCCGTGGGGCGACGCGGAGACCGACGCGGACTCCTGGGTGCCGGCAGCCGGGGTCCCCTGGTTCGTGACCCTCTTCGGGCGCGACGCGCTCGTCGTCTCGTTGCAGACCCTGAGCCTCTCCCCACGCTTCGCCCTGGGGTCGCTCCGAGCGCTCGCTCGGTTGCAGGCCGACGCCTACGACGACGACCGTGACATGCAGCCGGGCAAGATCGAGCACGAGGTCCGTCACGGCGAGCTCGCAGTCCTGCACCTGGTCCCCCACACCCCCTACTACGGCACCCACGACGCCACCACCCTCTTCGTGTGGGCCGCCGCGCAGGCATGGCGCTGGCACGGCGACCGCGTGGAGGTCGACGCCATCCGGCCCCACGTCGAGCGCGCGCTCGACTGGGTGGACCAGGAGGGCGACCGAGATGGCGACGGGCTCCAGGAGTACGAGACGCGCGCCGCCTCAGGCGGCTACTACAACCAGGGATGGAAGGACTCGGGCGAGGCCATCGTGGACGAGCGCGGCCAGGTGGCCCGCCTTCCGATCGCACTCTGCGAGCATCAGGGCTACGTCGTCGCGGCCAAACGCGCCTGGGCCGAGCTGCTCGAGGAGGTGTACGAGGAGGCCGAGGAGGCCGATCGCCTGCGCAAGGAGGCCGCCCGGCTCGCGGCCATGATCGAAGAGCGGTTCTGGTGGGAGGCAGAGGGCACGTACTACCTCGGCCTCGACGGC
>JAJYMD010000178.1 GCA_021787255.1 Actinomycetes bacterium
GGCCGCGGTGCCGTCGCCTCCGGCGAAGAGGAGGAGGTCGGCACCCGCGCCCGCCGCGGCGGCCGCGGCCGCGGCCGTGTCGGCGGCCGAGGTTGGGTTGCCGACGCCGACGTCGAGCAGTCGCACCCGCAGACCGCTCGACGCTGCGACGACGGCGCCCATCGACGCGGGTGCCGCGAGGACGGTGACGTCGTCGGCGCCCCGGCTGGAGGCAAGGCGTCGCAGCGCCCGCGCCGAGCGCAACGGTGCAACCGGCGAGCCGCCGCGGCGGCGGGCCTCGACGGCGCGGGCGGCGGTGTCGGTGCCGTGCAGCCCGACGCGCCCTCCCATCCCGGCGACGGGGTTGACGAGGAAGCCGACGAGCCGTCCCATTGCAGCGGTGCCTTGCTCAGCCTCGAGGCAGGGTGGCGAGGGTCTCATCGAGGGCGCGGCGGACCCCGTCCACCATCTGGTCGATCTCGCTCTCGCTGACGACGAACGGGGGCGAGAAGGCGAGGGTGTCGGCTTCGGGCAGCGCCCGGGTGATGACGCCATGCCCGATGCTGGCTCGCGCGACACGCCCCCCCACCTTCAGGGCCGGGTCGAAGCGCTCGAGCGGGTCGCGCGACGCGACGAGCTCGACCGCCGCGATGAGGCCCTCGCCTCGCACCTCACCCACGTGGGCGTGGCCCTCGAAGCGCTCGCGCAGGCTCTCGAGCATGTAGGCGCCGCGCTTGGCCGCCTGCTCGACGAGGCCGTCACGCTCGACGATGTCCAAGTTCGCCAGGGCCGCCGCAGCCGCGAGCGGGTGCGCGGAGTACGTGTAGCCGTGGCCGAAGGCGCCGAACCGATCGCTCCCTTGGGCGAGCACGTCGAAGACGCGGGCCGACACGTAGCTCGCCGAGAGTGGCACGTAAGCCGAGGTGATGCCCTTGGCCGTGGTCATGATGTCAGGCTCGATCCCGAAGCGCTCCGTGCCGAACCACCGACCCAGGCGGCCGAAGCCGCAGACCACCTCGTCGGCGATGAGGAGCACGTCGTAGCGGCGGAGGACCTCTTCGACCGCCTGGAAGTAGCCGGCCGGAGGGATGATCACCCCGCCGGCCGCCTGGACCGGCTCGGCGATGAAGGCGGCGACCGTCTCGGGGCCCTCGGCCACGATGAGCTCCTCGAGCTCTCTGGCAAGGTCCGCGGTGAACTCTTCGTCGGTCATCCCGGGCTCGGCTTCCCACAGACGCTGGGGGGCGCGGACGTGGCGAATCATCGGGAGCGGTGCGTCGAAGCCGGCGTGCACGTTGTCGAGCCCGGTGAGACCCGCCGTGAGGGCAGTCACGCCGTGGTAGCCGCGTCGGCGCGAGATCAGCTTCTTCTTCTCGGGCCGGCCCAGCACGTTGTTGTAGTACCAGACGAGCTTGATCTCGGTGTCGTTCGCGTCCGACCCGCTGTTCCCGAAGAACACCTTTGACATCGGCACCGGCGCGGTGGTGACGAGACGCTCGGCGAGGTGCGTCGAGACGTCGTTCCCCATCGAGGAGAAGGAGTGGTAGTAGGACAGGCGCTTGGACTGTGCGGCGATCGCGTTGGCGATCTCGGTGTTGCCGTACCCGACGTTCACGCACCACAGGCCCGCCATCGCGTCGAGGTAGCTGTTGCCCTTCGAGTCGAAGAGGCTGCACCCGCTCCCCTCGACGATCATGAGGGCACCTCCCTGGAGGTGGTCCCGGATGGAGGTGAACGGGTGGAAGACGTACCGGCGGTCCAGGTCCTCGAGGGATTGCAATGCGGTTCCTTCCTCGCGCACGATAAGCGAACAAGCGTCCGACCTACGAACGATGCACGATAGTATCGAGGCTTCGATGACGCCACCCACTCCATCCACCTTGCTCGACTCGGCGGCGCGGGTCGCCGCCGCCAGGCTCGAGCAGCTCCGAAGGGCTGGGCTGCTCCGCGAGGACCTCTTCGTGGACGGCCGCTGGAGGCCGGCCTCGACCGGCCGGCGCCTCGAGGTGCGCGACCCGGCGACCGGCGAGCTGGTCGGCTCGGTGGCCACAGCGTCCGCCACCGACGTCCACGACGCGGTCGCGGCCGCCGCCGGCGCGCTTGGCGCCTGGAGGGCGCTGCCCGCCGGGGCTCGCGGCGAGGTGCTCTCGCGCTGGCAGGAGCTGCTCCTCTCCCGGACCGGGGACCTCGCCGCCCTGCTCACGATCGAGCAGGGCAAGCCGATCGGCGAGTCCGTCGGCGAGCTCACCTACAGCGCGGCCTTCCTGCGCTACTTCGCCGAAGAGGCGCGCCGGAGCTACGGGGAAGTGATCCCGCACAACCGGCCCGGGCGCCGCCTCTTCGCGCTACGCCAGCCCATCGGCGTCGTCGCCGCCATCACGCCGTGGAACTTCCCCGCGCTCATGATCGTCCGGAAGGTCGCACCTGCCATCGCGGCGGGCTGCACGGTGGTCCTCAAGCCGCCGAGCGAGGCGCCCCTCTCGGCGCTCGCGCTGGCAGAGCTCGCCTCGCAGGCCGGCATGCCGCGAGGGGTGCTGAACGTGGTGCACGGAGACCCGGTGGTCGTGGGCGCGGCCCTCACCGAGTCGCCGGACGTGCGCATGCTCACGTTCACCGGTTCGACCGAGGTCGGCAAGCTCCTGATGGCCCAGTGCGCACCAACCGTGAAGCGTGTGGCGCTCGAGCTCGGCGGCAACGCGCCCTTCGTCGTGTTCGACGACGCCGACCTCGACGCCGCGGTCGCCGGAGCCATCGAGTCCAAGTTCCGCAACGCAGGCCAGACCTGCGTGTGCGCCAACCGCGTGCTCGTCCAAGCGGGGGTCCACGATGAATTCGTCGAGCGCTTCGCCCGAGGCGTCGCCGACCTGGTCGTTGGGCACGGCATCGACCCCGCTGTGCACGTAGGCCCGCTCATCGACGAGCAGGCGCTCGTCAAGGTGGAGCGACACCTCGACGACGCCGTCTCCATGGGTGCCGAGGTGCGCTGGGGCGGGCATCCCCACAAGCTCGGAGGGACCTTCTTCGAGCCCACCGTCGTAGTCGGCGCCGAGGCCGGGATGACCATCGCGCGCGAGGAGACGTTCGGCCCGGTGGCGCCCGTGTTCCGCTTCGAGACCGAGGAGGAGGCGCTCGCCCTCGCCAACGCCACCGAGTCCGGGCTCGCCGCCTACTTCTACACCCGCGGCCTGGGCCGCGCCCTGCGCTTCGGCGAGGCGCTGGACTTCGGTGTGGTCGGGGTCAACACGGGCTCCATCTCATACGAGGGCGCCCCGTTCGGCGGCATGAAGCAGTCCGGCCTGGGGCGAGAGGGGTCGCACCACGGTCTCGAGGAGTTCTTGGAGGTGAAGTACCTCTGTGTGGACGGGGTGACAGCTCCGGGTCACTGAGAAGGACGCGGCGCGCAGCTGCATCGGGCGAGGCGAGGGCGCGTCGAGGAAGAGGAGGGAGAGATGACCGAGCGAGAGTCAGCCGACACCGTGGTGCGGGAGCTGAGCGACAAGCAAGCGATCGCAGAGGTTCTCTACTCGTACTGCGCCTTCCTCGACAAGATGGACCTCGACGCGCTGGCGGCGCTTTTCACCGAGGACTGCATCGTCGACTACGGCCCCGAGCCGCGACTGCACAGCAGCGGCGCCGCGGGGCTACGCCAGGACCTCGCCCGGATGTGGCGCTGGGCGCGAACCTCTCACCACCTCTCGAACGTCCTGGTCACTCTGGACCCCGACGGGTTCGGGGCCCGCGCCCTCAGCTACGTCGTCGCCTGGCACGAGCGACCCGACGGCTCGACGGCGACGATGATGGGCCAGTACGAGGACCGGCTCGTGCGAGGCGCTGACGGCCGCTGGCAGATCTCCTCGCGTCGCCAGCTCCTCACCGGCAACGACGCCGGGTTCGACGTGAACATCAACCGCTTCGAGCGGCTCCCGCGGCCGCCGGGTGCCTGACGCCGGTGGTGACGGCCGGCGCTCCTGCCGTTTCGGCTGCCGTTTGGGTGTCCAGCTCGTCGACGACCTCGTCGAGACGTCGCATGAGGGCAGTGAGGGTCGCCACCCGGCGCTCTCCCTCCTCGCCGAGCGCGCCGAAGGAGGTGATGGGTGGGCGCACGTCGCCGACCGGATGGCCGGCGACGGCGGCGAGCCGCTTCGAGTAGCACTGGTGGCCGTAGGTCGGGTGCCCCTCGGCGATCGTGTGGTCCATCGCGTCGAGCAGGCGCTGGATGCGCCGCGCGTCGTCGACCCTGCCTTGCTCCAGCAGCGTCCACATCCGCGCCGAGGCCCTCGGCACGTAGTTGCCGTACGGGTTCACGTAGCCGATGGCGCCGAGGAGGTACGAGTCCACTGCGCGCTCACCCGCGTAGACGTTCATGATCCCGTCGGTCGCCTCGATGACGTCGCGCACCCGGGCGAGGTCCCGGCTCGACTCCTTGATGTAGCGGATCTGCTCGAACGCGCGCGTGAGACGGGCGACGAGCGACGCCGACATGTCCACGTTGGAGGTGACCGGGTTGTTGTAAAGCATGATCGGCACGCTCACCGCCTCGCAGATCGCCCGGTAGTAGCCGAAGATCTCGTCGTCGGTGGGCGTGTAGTAGTAGGGCGGGAGGACCATGAGGCCGTCGGCGCCGAGCTCCTCCGCTTGGCGGCTGAAGGCGACCGCCCGAGGCGTGAAGGCGTTCATGGTGCCGACCAGCACGGGGACCCGCCCGGCGATCTCGTCCACCGTGGTCTCGACGACCTGGGAGCGCTCGGTGTCGCTCACGGCGAGGAACTCCCCGGTGGTCCCGAGGACGATTACCCCCGGCACCCCAACCTCGAGCTGCCACGCGAGGAAGCCTCGGAGCGCGTCGGTGTCGACGCGCGAGCCGTCCTCGCTGAACGGCGTGACGCAGACCGTGTAACTTCCGTGGAATTGAGGTGCCATGGCCATCCTCTCTGCGAACATCTAGTCGCACAGTGTACGCCGCGCCGCTCTTCCCGATCCCGCTCAGCGCCCGCGCCGTCGCCCCCGCCTCCTGCGCGTAGCCGCGAGACCATATGCACGGATCCCGCATCCGGTCGGTCGCTCCGGTGCGGCTTGCCGGCGAAGCTGCAGCAGTGAACAGCGCGACGGCTGGCGATCCCGAGTGCGCTGCCCGCCGCTGCGACGTGGCGGTCGTCGGCGGTGGCATCACCGGGTGCGCCACGGCGTACCACCTCGCGCGTTCGGGCGCGTCGGTCGTCCTGGCGGATCGTGCTGACGTGGGGACCGAGGCGTCGGGACGCAACGCGGGCAGCCTGCACGGCCAGATCCAGCGCGAACCCTTCGAGCGACTGGGGACCCACTGGGCCCGCGACTTCCTCCCCGCCCTCCGGTTCCTCCTCGACGCGCTCCAGTTGTGGGCCGGTCTCGGGGAGCTGCTGGGTACCGACCTCGAGGTCCGTACCGAGGGCGGCCTGCTCCTTGCTGACGACTCCGCCCAGATGCGTCACATCGAGGACAAGGTGCGCATCGAGCGCGAGGCAGGGCTCGACGCGCAGGTGCTCGCGCGCGCCGACGTCGTGGCGCTCGCCCCCTACGTCGCCGACCGTGTGGTCGGGGCGGGGTTCAGCCCGGTCGAGGGCAAGGCCAACCCCATGCTCGCGGTGCCCGCTTTCGCTCGTGCCGCCGCGCGTGCAGGTGCCGAGATCCGCGCTCGGTGCCCCCTTGTCGACCTGGACGTGCACGGCGCGGCGGCCCGGCTGACGTTCGCAGTGCGGAGGGCCGGGCGCACCGAGACGCAGGTACTCGAGGCGGACCGGGTGGTCCTCGCGACGGGCGACGCCCTTGCGGGTCACGTGGCGTCGGTGGCGCCCGGCGTCTTCCTCCCCGTCTCGACTGAGCCCGTCCAGGTCGCGGCGACCGAGCCGCTGCAGCCCTTCGTCCGTCACCTCCTCTACTACGCGGGCCAGCGCCTCACGCTCAAGCAGGCGAGCGCCGGGACCGTCCTCATCGGTGGGGGATGGCCCGCGCGCCTCGAGCCGGGGACGGGGTACCCGCTCGTTAGCCTCGACTCCCTGCGCGCCAATCTCGCCGTGGCCCTCGGCGTCGTCCCGCGCCTCGCCTCCGCCCTGGTGCTGCGGTCGTGGGCAGGGATCGGCAACGGCACGCCCGACCATCGTCCCGTGCTCGGCACCCTCCGCAGCGCGCCCCGGGTCGTCGTCGGTCTGTTCCCGCACATGGGGTTCACCGCGGGCCCGCTCATGGGCCGCGTGCTCGCCGACCTTGCGGCCGGGCGCACGCCGGAGCTGGATCTCGCGCCTTTCCGACCCGAACGCTTCGCTGCTGACTAAAGGATCGGTGCGGTGCTCACACGTCGCCTGGGGGCTCCCCGCCCGACGGGGTGCAAACTTGGGATCGGGGACGTGACAGGCGCGCGAGGAGGAGAGCGATGAGGATCGGGGCGAAGGTGCCGAACAGCGGCTCGCTGCCCGCCGAGCGCGGCATCGCGGCGATGGCCGCGGAGCTCGAGCGTGCAGGCTTCGAGTCGTTGTGGGTGAGCGACCACGTGGTCATGACCGAGCGGGTCGACTCCCGGTACCCCTTTGCCGCCGACGGCAAGGTGACGTGGGCCCCGGACACCCCGTATTTCGATGCCATGATCGCCCTTGCCTCCATTGCGACGGCCACCGAGCGAGCCGTCATCGGCACGGCAGTGCTCGTCCTCCCCCAGCGCCACCCCGTCGTGCTCGCCAAGCAAGCGGCCTCCGTCGACGTCATGAGCGGCGGCCGGCTGGCGCTCGGCCTGGGAGCGGGATGGCTCGCCGAGGAGTTCGAGGCCCTGAACGTGCCCTTCGCCTCGCGCGCGGGTCGCTTCGTGGAGTGGGTGGAGCTCTTGCGAGCCTGCTGGACCGGTGCGCCCGACGCTTACGAGGGTGCGCACTACAGCCTGCCTGCTGGCGTGCTCAGCGTCCCCATCCCTGCGCACCCTGTCCAGCTCCTGGTGGGCGGTCACTCCGAGGCGGCTCGCCGGCGTGCCGGGGCGATCGGCGACGGCTGGCTGGCGCACCAGTCTGCGACCGCGCTCGACGTCGACGAGCTGCGCACGGGGATCGCAGTGAGCCGCGAGGCCGCGCTGGAGGCGGGCCGGGACCCCGACGCACTGTGGACCACGCTGCGCATCATCGACTCGGCAACTCGCGCCGATGTCGTCGCGGATGCCCTGCCCCCCCTCGCAGAGGCCGGTGTCGACGAGGTGGTGGTGGACATCGACTGGGCGACCAGCGGCGACGCGGTCGATGCGTTCGGCGCGCTCGACGCGGCGCGGGCGAGCCTGGGGAGATGAGCTGGGCAGAGCAGGTTCCGCTGCCTCCCGGGGCGCAGCACGCGCGCTTCGCTGTCGGCGAGCGGCTGGAGGAACTGGAGAACGCCGCCAGGGTGCAGCCGATCGTCCGGTTCTCCGAGGGGTGCTCTTCGACGAGCGTCACCTGGGTGTCGATCGACGGGCGGCACCGGCGCCTCTCCTCGAGCCGCTCTGCGCGGTGCTACTACGTGCTGTCGGGCGAGCTCGCCTTCGTGCTCGGTTCCAGCCCGCCTGTCCATGTGCAGGCGGGAGATGCGCTCGTCGTGCCTCGAGGGTGTGCGTATGGCTTCGAGGGAAGCGCGACGTACCTCGTGATGAACACGCCGGCGTTCGAGCCGGGCGACGACGACTACGCGGAGGCGCCTTCGCGCCCATGAGCGAGCTCGGGACGGACGGTATGCACCCGGCCGAGCGTGAACCGGAGCCACCGCGTTGCCGTTCACTTGCACCTTGGAGCTGCAGCCGCGACGGGCTCGACGCGACACGGGCGCTACATTTGCTCCGTGCGAACGGGTGGTCGCTCTGCGAATGTCCACCGCGGCGGGGGGCCTGCACCGAGCCGAGGCCGCTGCGGCCGAGCTCGTTCGGCGAGCTGACGCAGTGCCGCTTCTGGAGATCGCGGATCTCCGGGTCCGCTTCGACACCGCGGACGGTTCCGTCCAAGCAGTGCGGGGCGTGTCCTTCGCCGTCGAGGCGGGGCACACCCTCGGGATCGTCGGCGAATCGGGATCGGGCAAGAGCGTCGCCACGCAGGCCGCCTTCGGGTTCGCGAGAGGGGCGAATGTCAGCGGGCGAGCCTTGTTCGAAGGCCGGGACCTGCTCACGATGAGCGAGAAGGAGCTTCGGGCCGTGCGCGGCGCGCGCGTCGGCATGATCTTCCAGGACCCGCTTACGAGCCTCCATCCGATGTACCGGGTCGGATGGCAGATCGGCGAAGGGATCCGGGCGCACGACCGCTCCGCCACCAGGCGCGAGACGCGATCGCGGGCAGCCGAGCTCATGGCCCGCGTGGGGATACCACATCCCCACGAGCGCCTCGACGATTACCCTCACCAGTTCTCCGGTGGCATGCGCCAGCGCGTGATGATCGCGATGGCGCTGGCGCTCAGGCCGTCTCTCCTTATCGCGGACGAGCCGACGACCGCGCTCGACCCGACCGTCCAGGCGCAGATCCTCGAGCTGTTGCGTGAGCTCAGGGACGACCTGGGCACGGCGATCATCCTGATCACGCACGATCTCGGCGTCATCGCCGAGATCGCCGACGACGTCGTCGTCCTCTACGCCGGCACGATAATGGAAGAGGCGCGGGTGAAGGATCTGTTCCGCGACCATCACCATCCCTACACCGAGGGACTCCTGGGCTCGCTCCCCAGCGCGGGAGTGCCGAAGGGTGAGCTCGTGCCCATCGAGGGCCAGCCCCCGAGCCCGATCGACCCGCCACCGGGTTGCCCCTTCGGGCCGCGCTGCGTGTACCGCACGTCAACGTGCGCACTCCGGGCGCCTCCGCTCGTGGAGATCCCCGGGCAGCTTCGTCACCGCTCTGCCTGCGTGCTCCCGACGGACCCTGTCCTCCGCCAGTCGGCGCGCGCGGCGCACCGCCCCGCCGTGGCACATGGGGCGCCCCAGGGCCGATGACCGCTCCGACGGCTGCCGATGAACCCACGCCGCCCCTGCTGAGGCTGGAGGACGTCGTCAAGCACTACCCCGTGCGCGCCGCCTCCAGACTCGGACGTGGCCGGCGAGAGCTCGTCCACGCGGTCGACGGCGTCACCTTGAGCGTCTCGCGCGGGGAGACGGTCGGGCTCGTGGGAGAGACGGGGTGCGGGAAGTCGACGCTCGCCCGCCTCGCGATGCGGCTCCTCGACGTCACCGAGGGGCGCGTGGTGTTCGACGGCGTCGATCTCACGCGCCTCTCGGCGCGTCGCCTCCGCCCGTACCGGCGCCGCATGCAGATGATCTTCCAGGACCCCTACGGCTCGCTCAACCCGCGCAGGCGCGTGGGGTCGATCATCGCCGAGCCGTTCGCTGTGCACGGCGTGGTCGCACGATCCGAGCGCCGGCGCGCGGTCCAAGAGCTTATGGAGCTGGTGGGCCTGAACCCCGAGCACTACAACCGGTTCCCTGCCGAGTTCTCCGGCGGACAGCGCCAACGCATCGGCGTGGCGAGGGCCCTTGCCCTTCGCCCGGAGCTTCTCGTGTGCGACGAGCCGGTCTCGGCGCTCGACGTCAGCATCCAGGCGCAGATCGTCAACCTCCTCTCCCGGCTCCAGGCCGAGTTCGGCCTGTCCTACCTCTTCATCGCCCACGATCTCTCCGTGGTCCGCCACCTCTGCGACCGCATCGCGGTCATGTACCTCGGCCAGGTGGTGGAGATCGGCCCGGTAGGGGAGCTCGACGTCGAACCGCGGCATCCCTACACGCAGGCGCTGCTCTCAGCCGTTCCCGTGGTGGACCCCGACGAAGGCGCCCGGCACCGGCGCATCGTCCTGTCGGGCGACGTCCCTTCGCCGATCGACCCGCCCTCGGGCTGCCGGTTCCGCACCCGCTGCCCCAATGCGCGCGCCTTGTGCGCGGTGGAGACGCCCCGCTTGGAAGTACGCCCGGGCAGTGGCCCTCGCCACCACGCGGCCTGCCACTTTCCGCTCGAACCGGCTGAGCCACTCGGAGCTCCCCGGCGCCAGCCCCCTGCCGATCTCCGTGAAGGTGGTCCGTGCTGACCCCCCCGGGAGTCGCAGGATCTCGATCGCTCGAGGACGGGGCAGCCGGAGACCCGGCTTCGAGCGGAGCGGCGCCGCGGCGGGTCATCCAGGGTCGGAGCCCCTGGCTCCTCGCCTTCGAGCGCTTCCGGCGTGACCGCTTCGCCCTCGTCGCGCTTGGCGTGATCGTGCTCATCGTCTGCGCCGCGATCTTCGCCCCGCTCATCGCGGCCGGGACCGGCCATGGCGTCAACACGCAATACTCGACAGCCGGCCTCACCGCCACAGGGCTTCCCCGCCCTCCGAGCGCGGTCTTCCCGCTGGGCACCGACGACCTTGGCCGAACACTGCTCGTCCGGGTCGCCTACGGGGCGCGTGTCTCGCTCATGGTGGGGGTGCTCGCCACGCTGCTGACCGTGACCATCGGTGCCGCGCTGGGACTCGTCGCCGGCTACTTCGGAAGGGCAGTGGACACCTTGATCGCACGCGCCGTCGACGTGATGCTCTCCATCCCGTTCCTGCTCTTCGCCATCGCGCTCGCTTCCGTGGTGTCGGTGACGCCCCTCCATCTCGGCCCGCTCACGCTCGGTCAGGGCGTCCCGATAGTCGTCCTGGTCATCGGCATCTTCAGCTGGGCGACTGTCGCGAGGGTCGTGCGGGGTCAGGTCATCGCCATCCGCAACCGCGAGTACATCGAGGCGGCCCGAGCCATGGGCGCGTCGTCGTGGCGGATCATCGTCGTCGACGTGCTCCCGAACGTGCTCCCCACGATCATCGTGTACGCGACTCTCCTGATCCCCGTGAGCATCGTCGCGGAGGCGGCCCTTTCCTACCTCGGAGTTGGGGTCCCGCCGCCGACTGCGGACTGGGGAGCGATGATCGCCGAGGCGCAGAGCTATTACCAGCAGGCATGGTGGTTTCTTGCGTTCCCGAGCATCGCGCTCCTCCTCACGACCCTCGCCTTCAACGTCGTGGGCGACGGCGTGCGTGACGCAATCGACCCGCGGGCGACGGGATTCAGGCCGTAGCGGTCGAAGACCATGATCACGTTCCTCGTTCGACGCCTGGCCCTCGGCCTTCTGGTCATGTGGCTCGTCACGGTGATCGTGTTCATCATTTTCTACATCGGACCCGGCCCGGCCGATGTGGCGCGAGCGCTGGCAGGGCGCGACGCTCCGCCTGCGACCGTGGCATTGATCGCCCGCCGCCTTCTCCTTGACCGCCCCTGGTACGTGCAGTACGGGCATTTCCTCTGGGGGCTCGTCCACGGCAATCTCGGGTACGACTACTTCCACGACCAGCCGGTGACGTCGATCGTCGCGCAGGGGATCCCGATCACACTTTCCCTGATCGTCGGTGCAGCACCGCTCTGGCTCTTCCTCGGAGTGATGAGCGGTGTGAACTCGGCGCAGCGCCCGCGGTCGTTCCGTGATCGGTTCTTCACGACGCTCGCTCTGTTCTTCTACTCGACGCCCACCTTCGTCCTGGGGGTTCTCCTCATACTGTTCCTCTACTACCAGCTCACGATCCATGGGATCGCCTTGTTCCCCGGGTCGGGGTTCACCCCGCTGACGCAGAGCCCGCTCGAGTGGTTCCGAGGCTTGGTGCTGCCGTGGCTGACCCTCGCTCTCGTCACGGCCGCCACGTACACGCGGCTCACGCGATCGTCGATGCTCGACGTGCTCGGCGAGGACTACGTCCGCACGGCGAGGGCGAAAGGCCTGAGCGAGCGCAGGGTGGTGTACCGCCACGCGCTGAGGGCTGCGCTCACGCCGATCATGACCCAATTCGGCATCGACGTCGGCACGCTCGTCGGCGGAACCGTCATCACCGAGCAGGTCTTCGGCCTCCCCGGCTTGGGGTGGACCGCGGTCCATGCGATCCAAGAGCAGGACCTCCCTGTCATCATCGGGATCGTCATCGTGGCGTCGGCAGCGGTCGTGGTCTGCAACATCGTGGTCGACGCGCTCTACGCCCTCGTCGACCCCCGCGTCCGGCTCCACTGACCGGACGCAGCCCTGTGCCCCGAGATCGAGCGGCCCTCGGCGTCGCCGGCGTGAGGCATCCCCGCGACCTTCGTCGGCGTCGCGCGCGGTGGCGCTCGTTTGCCTGGCAGAGGGTCGAAACTTACAGTTGCCGAGGTGACGCCCGACGACCTCGTGTCCAAGCTCTTCGACGTCGTGGTGCGCTTCCACCCGATGGACGAGCTGGTCTTCGGGCTCGCCGACTGCGACGACCGCCTCCCGGACCTGAGCAAAGAGGCCCAGGCGGAAGAGGTCGCCACCCTGCGCGAGGTGGCGAATGCCGTCGCGCTCATCGACGACGCCGACGCATGCGAGAGCGAGCGCCAGGCGATCGACCTCGTGCGGAGCAGCGCCGCGGTCAAAGCGGACGCGGCGGCCGTCCCGCTCGTCGAGTTTGCAGTGAGCGACTTCCAGGGGTCTCCTGTGGCCTGGGTGCTTGCCATGCTCCCCAAGGCACCGCTCGCGACCCGGGCGCACGCCGACGCGTACCTCGCCAGGCTCGAGGCGCTGCCCGCGTTCTTGGAGACGGCGGCGGCGCGTCACCGGGACGGCGTGGCCGCCGGCCGGCTCCCGGTCCGCCGGCTGGTCCACGCCGCGATCGCCCAGCTCGACACCTTCTTGTCCGATCACGAGGTGGGGGGCCTGCGCCGCACGCGCGAGGGCGACGCGTTGTTCGTCGAGCGCCTCGAGAGCGCGCTGAGCGACAAGGTGCGCCCCGCACTCGGCCGGTATCGAGAGACGCTTGCGTCGGAACTCCTCGACGCCGGGCGCGACGACGAGCACTGCGGCCTGTCCCGCCTGCCCGACGGCGAGGAGATGTACGCGGCGCTCGCCCGCTTGTACACCTCCGTCGAGCGGACACCACGAGGCCTCCATCGCACCGGCCTCGAGCTCGCGGAGCAGATCAACGAGGAGTACCGCGAGCTCGGAGGACATCTCTGGCACACGACCGACCTCGAGGCGGTCCTCGAGCGGCTCCGCTCCGATCCCGAGCTGCGCTACCAGGACGGCGAAGAGATCCTCACGGATGCACGAGCGGCGCTCGCTCGGGCCGAGGAGGCGGCGCCGCGATGGTTCGGCACGCTGCCGGGCACGTCGTGCATGATCGAGCCGGTGCCGGCCGTCGAGGCGGAGAGCGCCCCTCCGTACTACATGCCGCCTGCGCTCGACGGCTCACGTCCCGGGACGTGCTTCTTCAACACCTCCCGGGCGAACGAGCGCTCGCGGGCGGACACGGAGGCGGTCGCCTTCCACGAGACTGTGCCTGGCCACCACTTCCAGCTGACGATCACCCAGGAACAGTTGCCGTCGCTGCCCCGGCGGGTGCTGGTCGACACCGCCTGCGTCGAGGGCTGGGCCCTGTATGCCGAGCGGCTGGCGGACGAGATGGGGCTGTATGGCGACGACCTCGGCCGGCTCGGCATGCTCACTGCCGACATGTGGCGCGCCGGCCGACTGGTGGTCGATACGGGGATCCACCTCATGGGTTGGACCCGACAGCAGGCGGTGGACTGGTTCCGCGCGAACGTGCCTCTTCCCAGGGTCACCATCGAGGCGGAGGTGAACCGCTACATCGTCTATCCAGGTCAGGCGCTGGCGTTCATGGTCGGCCGGCTCGAGCTCATCCGGCTGCGGCGCGAAGCGGCCGAGCGGCTCGGGGGACGCTTCGCCCTTCGTGACTTCCACGACGTCGTGCTCGGAGCCGGGCCGCTCCCCCTGGCGGCGATGGGCGGGGTGGTCGAGCGGTGGGTCGAGCGGCGCTTGGCGTCGCCGGCATGAGGCGCCCGCGCGCCGAGGACCAGTGGTGGTGAGGTGTCGGCCGTCCCCCCTCAGCGACCGAGGCTCTTGTGGAGGAACCTCAGCTCGTGGAGCAACAGGTTCTCGTGGTCTTGCGGGTCGACCACCATGTGCGTCGCGGTAGGGATGAGCAGGAGCTCGTGCTGCTTGCCCGCAGCGAGCAGCGCTGCCGACGTTCGCAGGGCGTCTGCGACGACGACGTTGTCGTCGGCGAGGCCGTGGACGATGAGCAACGGACGGCGGAGGCGGGCCGCCTCGAGCACCGGAGAGCAACGGACGTAGTTCTCGGGCGTCTCGTCGGGGTGCCCGAGGAAGCGTTCCAGACAGTAGGTGTCGGACATGCGCACGTCGGCGGGGGCGGCGCCTGCCACTGCGGCGTGGAACACGTCGGGCCGGCGGAGCACGCAGGCGAGAGCGAGCAGCCCGCCGTACGACCACCCGCGGATCGCCACTTTGCCGAGGTCGAGGTCCGTGCAGGACTCCGCCGCCCCCTCCAGCGCCGCGATTTGGTCCGCGATCACCGCGGTCAGCATGTCGCCGTAGACCTCGCGCTCCCACTCCGGTCCTCTGCCCGGGGTCCCGGCACCATCGGCGATCACCACGGCGAAGCCCTGCTCGGCGAACCACTGGGCTTCGACGAAGTACCAGTGACGTGCGCGCGTCACCCGCTGCACAGCGGGCCCGGCGTAGGGGAACATGAGAACGGGGAGCCGACGGGCGCCTTCCTCGTGGGAGCTGGGGAGGACGAGCGCGGTGCGAAGGCGCCGCGGCCCCACCGAGAGCCACCAGATCCTGGGCGCGACGGCCGGCGGTTCCTCGAGGCAGGCGATCCGTCGCCCTCCGAGCGTCGGGCCGCTGATCACGAAGCGATGGCCGTGCTCGGTGAAGGACTCGAGCACCGCCGTGTCACCGCCCAGGCTCAGCCGGTGGAGCCCAGGTTCCTCGGTGAGCCGCGTGGCGCCGTCTTCTTCCGTGTAGCGCCAGACGTGGCACTCCGTCGGCTCGGTCGACGCGACGAACCAGACCGCCTCGCCCGCGGCGCCGGCGACCTCGCGAACCTGCAGGCCGTCTCCGGTCACAAGCTCGCCGTCGATCACCAGGCGTCGGGAGCCGCCGACGTCGGAGACGACCACCAGGCGCCCTGAGCCCGTGCGCAGCGGCACGCCCGGGACGAGGTCCACCCAGTGCTTGTCAATGCCTTCCCACACACACGCCGTCTCGCCGCTAGCCGGGTCGACAGCGAGGATTCGCACGGTCCGCTGGTCCCGGCTCTGGACGCTTGCGAGCGGCCCGAGCCGGTCCCACGCAGCGGTCGTGAGGTACTCGAACGCCTCGTGGTCCCAGAGCACCTCCCGGCGTGTGCCGTCGAGGTCGTAGACGAACAGCGAGACCTCGGCGTTCGCCGTCCCGGCGACGGGGTAGCGCATCTGCCGTGGCTCGGCACCGGGATCCGAGGGGTCGGTGAGCCACCAGCGCTCCACCGAACCGTTGTCGACGCGGGCGACGAGCAGCTTCGTGCCGTCGGGCGACCACCAGTGCCCTCTCAGCCGGCCCATCTCCTCTGCAGCGACGTGCTCGGGCAGCCCGTAGGTGACGTCGGGAGCCTCGGGCGATGCGAGGGGGCGGTCCGTGCCGCCGGAAAGCTCGATCACGTGGAGCGCGCCGTCGGTGACGTAGGAGACCCGCGACGCGCCGGGGTCGATGCGCGGGTCGACCGCTGGGCCGGCGGAGGGGAGCCAACGGACGCCGCCGTCGATGGAGACGGTCCACAGCCGGCCATCGAGGCTGAAGACGGACGTCGTGGCGGATCGGTCCGCGGAGTACGCGACGATCCCCGTCGAGCGCTCGCGGACTCGTTCGCGCCGTATCCGCTCGTCTTCGGGTAACGCGCCTCCGCCACCGAGCGCCGAGGGGTCGGCGAGGAGACGCTCACCGCCTTCGTCGAGCGCCCACAGGCAGCTCGCACGATCTCGGCCGTCGCGGCTCCGCAGGAAGAGGACCCGTGAACCGTCGTCTGCGATCGTGAACTGGCGCGGGACTCCGAGGGTGAAGCGCTGGGTCTGCGCGAGCTGGCGCGCCAGCTCACGAAGAGAGTCCGTTGCAGCCGGGTCCGTGACTGGGCTGTCCATGGCACGAGCTTTCCATCGCCGCCGGAGTCCCTCCAGCGCCCGGCGCCTCGGCGGCGCGCCGGCTGGAGGGGTGACGCGCAGACGGACGCGACTGAGCTTGACGCACCACGGTGGTGTGGGCACAATATCCGACCAAGTGTTCGAATTGCGAACGGAACCGGCTGACAGGAGGTGGATCGCACCGGTGGAAGGGTGGGTGCGGGGGCACGTTCGAGGAGCGATGGCCCCGGCGGACCGCGCGTAGAGCCGTCCTGACTCGGGAGACGGCAGATCACAGTGTCGCTGCGGGACCCCGTCCCGGAGGGGAGCCCGCCCGGTGCTCCCCGGTTCGGCTCCCCGACGGTGCAACTTTTTTCATGCCGATCGAGGTACCGATGGAGCGAGAGCACCGGCGCGTGCCGCTGGCAGCGGCTGGGGCCGCGGCCCGATTGTGTTTGTCGTGGTTGAAAGGATCATGGAGATGCGGAATGTGACGACGATGCACATGAGGCGACTGCGGAGGAACGCCCGGCACCTAGTGGCGCTGGGCTCCTCTCTCGCGATCGTCGGCCTGGCGCTGTCCCTGGAAGTCCCGTCGAGCGGTGCGTCGCCCTCTCGTGCTCGTTACCACGCCGTGGCCGCGTCGCAGGCGAAGCGTGGTGGGACCCTGTATATGGTCGGCACAGGCGACGTGGACTACATGGACCCGAACATCGACTTTGGCACCGTCACAAACCTCGCCCTAAGGATGTACACCCAGCCGCTGATGAGCTACCCGGCGGTGGCGGGGAAGACGACCACACTCGTCCCGGACCTCGCCAAGGCGGTCCCCACGGTGAGCACCACAGGATTGGACTACACGTTCACAATCCGCAAGGGGGTCATGTGGGACACGAAGCCCCCTCGCCAGGTGACCGCGGCGGACATCCTCCGGGGCGTCGAGCGCTCCTGCAATCCGTACAAGCCGTCTGCGGCATTGTCCGAGTACGAGACACTCGTCGTGGGCCTCGCGACGTTCTGCAAGGGGTTCGCCAAGGTGGCCCCGACGGTGTCTGCCATGAGCCGGTACATGAACTCGCATAGTGTGAGCGGCATCGTCCTCAATGCGAAAAACCCGCTCCGCGTCACCTTCAAGTTGGCGCACAAGGCCGTCTACTTCCCGGCGATGACCGCGGGATTCCCAGGCTTCTACGGGGCGCCGGTCGAGTACGAGAAGTACCTGCCGACGAGCTTGGCGCTCGCTCACCACCTGATCTCGGACGGGCCGTACAGCGTGGCGTCGTACAATCCCGGCAAGAGCATCGTGTTCGACCGGAACCCGGCGTGGAAGGCTTCACTCGATCCCCTGAGCAAAGCGTACGTGAACAAGATCGTCGTCACCGAGACGGTGACCCCGAGCACGGCCTTGGAGGAGCTGAAGGCCGGAACAGCGCACGCTGACATGATGTGGGGGACCACGGAGGTGCCGACGGAGAACATTCCTCAACTCGTCGCTTCTCGCACACCCAACTTCCAGCTCGACCCGACGGGTGGAGAGACACCGTTCCTCCTCTTCAACTTCGCCGATCCCAACAACGGCGGCGCGCTCAAGACACTGAAGGTGCGCCAAGCGATCGAGACCGCCATCAACCGGAACGCACTGATCAAGGACTCCGGCGGGCCAAAGGTCGCACCGCCGATGACCCAGGTGCTTCCGCCCGCGACCCTCAGAACAATCAAGGGCAAGAACTTCAACTTGTATCCGTACAACCCGACGAAGGCGAAGAAGGTCCTGGAGCCGCGGCACCTGCACATCAAGTTGCTCTACATGGCGGGTGACCCGGTCCAGACGAAGATCTTCGAGACCATCCAGTTCGAGCTGTCACAGGTCGGCGTGTCCGTGTCGGGCCTGGCGGTGCCGTTGGCCACATACTTCACGAAGTACCTGCTGGCACCCAGCGTCGCCAAGCGCGGAGTCTGGGACATGGCGATGGATGCCGAGTTCCCGACATGGTACGGAGACAACGCGTTCGATTTCATCTTCTCGGTGTACGACACCGCGGCGGAAGCTCCGGTTGGCGCGAACCTGGAGCTGTACTCGAACAAGGCGCTCGACAAGATCATCTCCGAGGCCGTGACGGCAGGCTCGGTGGCGGCGGCCGACAAGCTGTGGTACCAGGCCGACAAGTTCGTCATGCAGCAGGCGGTCATGTACCCGATCGAAGAGGCCGACTACGCGATCTACCACTCGAGCCGCGTGCACAACGCGGTGTTCCTCCCCGCGATCGAAGAGTTCGATCCGACCAACGTGTGGTTGTCGAGCTGAACCGAGACGTCTGCTCGGGCATCGGCACGCGGCGGCGAGATCCCAAGGGCCGCCTCTGCCGAAGTCCCAGACGACGCGCATGAACGGCGCAGACTCCGTCGAGGAGCCGGGAGGGGCTTCGACGCTGCGGTTTCATGAGGGCGTCAAGGGTGCGTTCGAGGAAGTGGCCGGCTACAGCCGCGCGGTCCGCAGAGGCTCGCGGATCTGCGTGAGCGGGACGACGGCGAGGGAGACGCCCTTGCCGCCGGACACCTACGGCCAAGCCCTCGACTGCCTCGGTCGCGTGATCGAGGCAGTCGAGGGCCTCGGCGGGTCCAAGGGATCGATCGTGCGTACTCGGCTGTATCTGGCTCCGGGCGCCGACTGGTCGCAGGCGGCGGCAGCGCATCGAGAGTTGCTCAGCGACGTGTCGCCGGCGAACACGCTCGTCTTCGTGGCCGCGCTCGTCGGTTCGGGGCTCCTTGTCGAGGTCGAGGCCGACGCGGAGGTGCTCGAGTGAGTGCCCCCGCACCCGACGGCGCGGCAGGTGCTGCGGCGGGCGGCGCGGCGATCCGCGTGAGCCTCCGGTTGAACAACGACCTTCCGCCGAGCCGCTTCCTCGAGCTCGCCGTCGCCGCCGAGGAGTCGGGCTTCGACCAGCTGTGGGTCTCCCACGACCTCCTGCTTCGCTCGGCGCCCGTCCTGCTCTCCGCGGCGGCAGGGGTGACGAGCCGCATCCGGCTCGGAGCCGGCGTCCTGAACCCGTACTCGGCGCACCCCGTCGAGCTCGCCATGCACGCCGCGACGCTCCAGGAGGTCTCGGGCGGGCGCGCCCTGCTCGGGATCGGTGCCGGCGCAGCGGGGCTGCTGGGCGCCGCCGCAATCGATCGCCCTGCGCCCCTCGAGCGCACGCGTGAGGCCATCGCCACGTGCCGGTCGCTGCTCGGTGGCGCGCCCGGTGCTCGCCCCCGCCTCGCCATCCCGCTTCCCGTGCCGGTGCCCCTCTACGTCGGCGCGATGGGCCCGCGCATGCTCGGCCTCGCCGGCGAGCTGGCGGACGGCGCCCTCGCGCTCTTGTACCCGCCGGAGCACTACCCGCTCGCCCGCGCGCAGGTCCTGGCCGGGGCCGAGACTGCCGGCCGCAGCCCAGGTGAGCTCGACCTCCCGGCCTGCGTGTGGGTCTCGGTCGACGAGGATCCTGCGGCGGCGGAGGCGGCGCTCGCCGAGAAGTTCGCCTTCTACGGCCAAGATCTCTCCCCCTACCTGCTCGGTCGGGCGGGTCTGCGCCCCGCCGACTTCGCCCCCGCCGCCGCCGCCCTTGCAGCGGGCGACGGGCGTCTTGCCCGTTCGCTGATCCTCCCCGCGATGCTCCGGCTCGGCATCGCCGGCACCCCCGAGCAGGTGGCGGTACGCTGCGCGAGCCTTGTGGCAGCGGGTGCGTCGCACGTCTCCTTCGGGCCGCCCCTCGGGCCCGATCCGGTTCGGGCTGTAAAGACGATTGGCCGGGAGGTCGTGCCGGTCCTCCGGAAGTCGGCGACGACGCAGGGCGCGGCGACCGTCGCGGCGCCGTGAGACTGCTGCCGTCGAGCACTCGGGCTGCAGGTGGAAGGTGACAAGGTGGAGCTCTTCGATCTGAGGGTCGTTGTCGAGCGCGTCGAGGGCCGATCCGTCTGCGGCCTTCGACCCGGCGACTCTTTCGTGGTGCGGGACTCCAGCCGCCTGGAGATTCCGGCCGGGCGCCACTTCTGCATCTACGCGCTCGCCGCCGTGCTCCCCCTGCTGCCTGCGAAACAGCGCGCTCTTCCCGCTGAGGACTGGCTCGAGCGGGACTCCCTGGTGGTCTGCCCCGACCCCGACGAGCGCCTGGTCATGCGCATCGAGCGAATCGGGCGAGTGGAGCTCGACGCCGGTGAGCTCACCTGAGGTGGCGCCCGAGGTCACTGTCGGCCTCGGCTTCCAGTCGGACAAGACCCTCGTCGACTACGCACGCCTTGCGACGGCCGCTGAGGAGCTCGGCTTCGACGTCCTCAGCGTCTACGGGGACCTCTACTACCAGCCGCCGATCGTTGCCCTCGTGACGATGGCGCGCGCGACGACGCGCGTGCGCCTCGGCCCGGCATGCCTGAACCCTTTCGTCCTCCACCCGGTGGAGATCGCCGCGCAGATCGCCGTCCTCGACGCCGCGTCCGAGGGCCGGGCATACCTCGGCCTCGCCCGCGGCAGCTGGCTCGAGGAGCTCGGAGTCGACCAGCGCGACGTCCCGGCGGCGATGGCGGAGGCAGTGACGGTGATCGACGCACTGCTGTGCGGACGGGACTCGGGGGTCGCGGGCACGCGCTTTCGCCTCCCGCCCGGCGCGCAGCTCCGCGGCCTGCGGGTGCCCGGTCCTGTGCCCCTGCTCATCGGAGCCTGGGGACCGCGCCTGGCCGCCCTCGGGGGAGAGATCGCCGCGGAGGTGAAGCTGGGCGGGTCGTCGAACCCGTCGATGGTCCGGCTGTTGCGCAGCCGCGTCGCGACGGGGGAAGCCGCCGCCGGCCGGACCCCAGGCAGCTGCTCAGTCGTCGTCGGGGCGGTCACCGTCGTCGCCGACGACCGCGCGGCAGCTCGACGGCGCGCCCGCGAGAACGTGGCGATGTACCTCGACGTGGTGGCAGCTCTCGACCCGACGGTCGATGTTGGAGAGGAGCTCCTAAGCGAGCTGCACCGGTGCATCGCCGCCGGAGACCACGCGCGCGCGGCATCGCTCGTTCCCGACGAGCTCCTCTCGCGTTTCGCGTTCTCCGGGACCCCGGAGGACGTGGCCGAGCAGGCGGCGACGGTCGTGGAGGCGGGGGCGTCGAGAGTCGAGTTCGGCACGCCACACGGCCTCAGCGACGACGAAGGAGTCCAGCTCCTCGGGCGGCGGGTCCTGCCGGCGCTTCGCTCGCTCCTTGCCTGACGCCCTTACGCCCTGGCGGCCACCCGCCGCGGGACGCCGTGAGCGGGAGGGCCGGGCGCGGCGACCGAAGCCACCCGGAGCTCCCGGGAAGAGGGCTAAGGGCGACAGAGGACGCCACGTGCCTGGCCCGGTCAGCGCACGTACGCCGCCCCGTTGACGTCGAGGGTCGCGCCCGAGAGATGGCGGCAAAGCCCGCTCGCGGCGAAGGCCACCAGGTTGGCGACCTCCGTGGGCGGCACCATGTCGCCGAGCGGGAGGATCGCCTTGACCGCGTCCTCACCGCCGCGCGACGCGAAGGAGATCTCCGACATGCGGGTCCGGACGATCCCTGGCGCGATGACGTAGGCGAGCACGCCGTCCTTGGCATGGACCCTTGCGACCGTCTGGGTCATCGCCCGGACTGCCGCCTTGCTCGCCGCGTAGGCGGTGAGCTGGGGGATGGCGGAGCCCTGCTCAGCCACCCAGCTCGACATGGTCACGATGGTTCCTCCGCCGCTCTCGCGGAAGTGCCGAACGGCCTCGCGCATCAGATTCGCAGGCTCTTGGACGTTCACCTGGAGCACCTGCGCCCAGGTGGCGTCCCAGTCAGCGTCGTCCGCGTCGATCGGGGTCTCCGGCATCACCGCCGCGTTCAGGACGAGCACGTCCACGCGGCCGCGCCACGACACGGCCTCTGCCCACAGCTCCCTGCCCGAGCCGGGCTGGGAGAAGTCGGACTCGACGAGGAGCTTGCGCTGGGGCGGAACGTCGCGGGTCGCCTCCTCGGCGCCGGCTCCGTGCTCGCCGTAGTGGGCCACGAGGGAGGCTCCGGCCGCCCCGAGGACCGCTGCAGTCGCTGCCCCGATGCCCCGCGAGGCGCCGGTGAGAAGGACGGTCTTGCCGCTGAGGTCGATCATTGCTGGCCCCTTTCTCGACGTGTGCGTGCGAGGTGCTCGCTTCTGTGGGGTCGGGCGCTCGGACGCACGCTCAGAGGACCCCTGCGTCTACTGCGATCAGCTGCCCGGTCACCCCAGACGCGAGGTCGCTCGCCAAGAAGAGCGCTGCGCTCGCCACCTCCTCGGGCGTGACCACCCTCCCGAGCGCGG
>JAJYMD010000242.1 GCA_021787255.1 Actinomycetes bacterium
CGAGGAGCGTGCCGTCGCGACGAACGCGTCGTCCCAGGCTTCTGGCGCGGTCTCGCACGCCGGTCGACGTGCCGCGCCGCCCGTCGGAGTCGTCGCCGGCAGCGTCGCCGTGCCCTACCCCCGCCAGCATGCCGGGCTGTGGCGGCGCGTGGCGCAGGCTGGCGCGGTGCTCTCGGAGGCGCCACTCGGCGTCGCCGACCTCGCTTGGCGGTTCCCGATGCGCAACCGCATCATCGCAGCGCTCTCCGACGTCGTCGTCGTCGTCGAATGCCACACCCGGGGCGGCTCGCTCCACACCGTGCAGGCGGCGACGGCGCGCGGCGTGCCGGTGGGTGCGGTGCCCGGATCGGTCCGCAGCCCGGCGTCGGCGGGGACGAACGCGCTGCTCGCGGACGGCTGTTTCGTGGTGCGGGACGCCTCGGACGTGCTCGTGGCCGTGGGGCTCCGCTTGGCGGGGGTGGCGCAGAGGGGGATGGCGGCGGGGGTGCCGTCGGAGGAGCCGGTCGGGGTGGCGCAGGCCGTGGCGGCTGGGGTGCCGCAGGCGGGGGCGCCGGCGGAGGAGCCGGCGATTGGCGACGACGCCCTTCCCTCGCCGACACGGGAGGTCGTGGCCGCCGTCGGGTGGGATCGGACGAGCCTCGACGAGGTCCTCGAGCGAACTGGCCTCGAGATGGATGCCGTCTGCGGCGCGCTCGAGCGGCTCCGTGCGCGCGGCATCGTCCACGGCGAGGGCGGGTGGTGGGAGCGGGAGTAGCGGCCGACGGGACAGCCAAGACGCGGCGCAAGGTACGGTCGGGAGGTGCTGATCGGTGCCCACGTGCGCACGGGAGGCAGCCTCGTCCACGCGCTCGAGCGCGCGCAGGCGATTGGCGCCGAAACCCTTCAGGTCTTCACCCAGAGCCCGAGGACCTGGAAGCCGGCACGCCACTCACCAGAGCTGCTCACCGCGTACCGAGAAGCCCAGGCCGCGAGCGGCTCCGTCGCCGCAACGTACTGCCATGCCACGTACCTCGTGAACCTCGCGACCCCCGATGCCACCCTTCTCGAGCGCTCACGGGAGACCCTCCTTGGGCAGCTGACCGCGGCGAGAGGGATGGGGGCATCGGGGCTGGTGCTGCACGCAGGAAGCCATCTCGGCCGCGGGTTCGACGCAGTGGCCGACCAGGTGGTCGACGCTTTGCTGGCGGCGCTCGAGGCTGCAGGGGACCCGGTCGCAGGATCTCATGACGCGCGAGCGCTCGGCGCCACGTGCCCGATCCTGCTCGAGAACACGGCCGGCGCGGGCGGCTCGGTGGGTCGCAGCTTCGAGGAGCTCGCCGTGCTGCTCGAGCGTGCCGACGCGGGCGACGCGCTCGGTATCTGTCTGGACACCCAGCACCTGTGGGCGTCGGGCATCAGCTTCTGCTCGGTCGCGGAGGCGGACGACGTGGTCAGGGCCCTCGACGCGACCGTAGGCCTGCGCGCTCTCCGCTGCCTTCACCTGAACGACTCGAAGGCGCCTTTCGGGGCGAACGTCGACCGTCACGCGAACCTCGGTGACGGGACCATCGGCGAGACGGCGCTCGCGTGCCTGATCGGCCACCCGCGCTTCGCCGCGTTGGCCGCCATCCTGGAGGTACCCGGGGCCGGCGCAGGCCCGAGGGTCGAGGACCTCGCAGCTGCCCGGCGGATCCTGCGGACGGGAGAGCGCCTGCGGAGTGGTGCGCGCCTGCGGACAGGTGCGCGCCCGCGGACAGGGGCGCGCCCGCGGACAGGGGCGCGCCCGCGGACAGGTGCGCGCCCGCGGACAGGGGCGCGCCCGCGGACAGGTGGGCGCTCCGGGAGGGGTGCGCGCCCCGTGCCACGCGCCCCGGTCGTGGCGGCAGAATGGGAGGAGCAGGCGATCGAGGAGGAACGTTGAGCGGCACCCGGATCGAGAGCGACAGCATGGGGGAGATCGAGGTGCCCGGGGACCGGTACTGGGGCGCGCAGACCGAACGGTCTCTCCAGCACTTCGCCATCGGGCGCGACGTGATGCCCCGCCCGTTGATCCGGGCGATCGGGATCCTGAAGGAGGCTGCCGCGCTGGTCAATGCCGACCTCGGGAAGCTCGACGCGCACCGGGCCGAGCTGATCGCGGCCGCAGCCCGGGAGGTCCGCGACGGGAAGCTCGACGAGGAGTTCCCGCTGCGCGTCTGGCAGACGGGCAGCGGGACCCAGACCAACATGAACGCCAACGAGGTGATCGCGAACCGCGCGATCGAGCTCGACGGAGGCGTGCTCGGGTCCAAGTGGCCGGTTCATCCGAACGACCACGTGAACATGTCGCAGTCGTCCAACGACACGTTCCCGACCGCGATGCACATCGCGATCGCCGAGGAGCTCGTGCACCGCCTCGTGCCGACGGTGCGAGCGTTGCGCGACGCGCTGGACGACAAGGCGAAAGCCTTTGCCGGGATCACCAAGATCGGCCGCACGCATCTGATGGACGCCGTTCCCCTCACCCTCGGCCAGGAGTTCTCCGGCTACGTCTCCCAGCTGGACGCAGATCTGGCGCGCGTCGAGCAGACGCTTCCAGGCCTCTACGAGCTCGCGGCCGGCGGGACCGCGGTGGGCACCGGGCTCAACACCCACCCGGAGTTCGGCGCGCGTGTCGCCGCGAAGATCGCGGAGCTGACCGGGCTCCCGTTCGTCACGGCGCCCAACAAGTTTGCCGCGCTCGCCGCCCACGACGCGGTCGTCTGGGCGAGCAGCGCGCTGCGCGTGCTCGCAGGTTCGCTGAACAAGATCGCCGACGACCTGCGCTGGCTGGGCTCCGGGCCACGCAGCGGGCTCGGGGAGCTGGTGCTCCCCGCGAACGAGCCGGGGTCCTCGATCATGCCGGGCAAGGTGAACCCGACCCAGTCCGAGGCGATGATCATGGTGTCGATCCAGGTCATCGGCAACGACACCGCGGTGGCGATCGCCGGGGCTCGCGGCAACTTCGAGCTGAACGTGAACAAGCCCCTCATCGCCTACAACGTCCTCCACTCCATCGAGCTCCTCGACGGCGCGTGCGCCTCGTTCAGGCAGTTCGCCGTCGAGGGGGTGGAGCCGGACGAGGCGCAGATCGCGCGCCACCTCGAGAGGTCGCTCATGCTCGTCACCGCGCTGAACCCCGTGATCGGCTACGACAAGGCGGCCGACGTCGCGAAGAAGGCGTACAAGGAGGGCATCTCGCTTCGCGAGGCGGCGATCGCGCTCGGGTACCTCACCGGCGAGCAGTTCGACGAGGCGGTACGGCCCGAGGAGATGACGCATCCGTGAGCGCGGTGCTGGCGCCGGCCGAGGTGGACGCCGAGATCGACCGACGCGGCCTGCGTTGGCGCCGCGACGGCAGCGTGCTCGTAAAGGAGGTGGACCGCGGGGACTTCGGGGGCGCGCTCGACTACGTGAACCGTGTCGGCGCGCTCGCGGCGGCGGCCAACCACCACCCGGACGTGGACATCCGTTGGAGGAACGTGGTCCTGCGCCTATCGACCCACTCTGCTGGGGGGCTCACCGAGATGGACCTCGCGCTGGCGGCCCAGATCGACGCGCTGGACGACGAAGGCTGAAGGTCCGGCCGCCGTCGGGCCGTTGCCTGCTCGACCTGGGTGCCCGTCCGCGCACGTCCACCGGGGGTGGGGTGCCCGCCCCGGGGTCGGTGCGCTTCCCGGCTACTCGAGGAGCCCCTCGCGCAGGGCGGCCACGACCTCGCTCCCTGCGCCGTGCGCCGCCGCGTACCCTTCCACCGAGCCGTGCTCGGCGCGGATCCCCTCGAGCAGAGCGCCGATGTTGGCCGGTGTCGCGGAGAACATCGTGGCGGCCACGGTTCGGATCACCTGCTCTTGGTCGGGGAGCCGCTCGAGGAGCCGGGTCAAGAGCGCGTCCATCGCGTCGGCGCTGCGCGCGTAGTCCTCGGCGATGGTCTCGTCGGGGACGCCGAGCAGCGCGAGGAGCACCGCCACGAGGACTCCGGTCCGGTCCTTCCCGGCGGCGCAGTGGACGACGACAGGATGCGATT
>JAJYMD010000471.1 GCA_021787255.1 Actinomycetes bacterium
CTGGCGCTCCAGATCGCGGGATGTCTGGTCGCTTCCTTCCCGCTCGCCAGGATCGCCGACGAGCTGCACGCGCGGCTGAGCGCGGCAGGCGCCTCGGCCGGCGCCCGACCGTTGCAGGTCCTCGACGCGACGATCAGCTGGAGCACGACGCTGCTCGACTCCGTCGAGCGCCTGCTGCTCGAGCACCTGTCGGTCTTCGTCGGCGGCGCCGACGCCGAGATGCTCCGCCGATCGCTGGCCGGGATCGGCGAGGCCCTCCCGCTTTCGGGCGTGGTCGCCGGTCTCGCAAGCCTGGTCGAGCGCTCGTTCGCCGTCGTCTCGGTGGAGAGCGGGCTCGGCCGCTACGGCCTTCCCGGCTTCGTTCGCCGCAACGTCCGCTGTCAGCTCGCACGCGCCGGCCGATTGGAGGCGCTCGCGCGCGGGCACCTCCAGTGGTGCCTCGACACGGTCGAAGGGGCAGAGGACGCCCTCGTCACCGGTTCCCACCAGGCGGAGTGGCTGGAGCGCTTGGCACGCGAGCAGCGCAACCTCCGGGCTGCGCTCGGTGCCGCGTGCCGGTCGCGAGACGGGCCTGCCGCCGCAAGGCTCGCCAAGGAGCTCTGGCGGTACTGGGAGCTGCGCAACCAGCTCAGCGAGGGGCGCCGGTGGCTCGAAGAGGTCCTCGCCTTCGCCCCCGCGGGTGCGCCGGAGCGCTTCCACCTGCTCGACGGCCTCGGGATGCTCGCCTGGCGACAGGGGGATCGCGCGGCGGCGGAGGCGTCCCTCGAAGCTGCTCGTGCTCTTGCGCTCGCAGAGGGTCGACACGGCCTGGCGGCGAGAGCGCTCAATCATCTGGGGCTGGTCGCGCTCTTCGCCGGCGAGCTTCGTGAGGCGGCGACGCGTTTCGCTCGGAGCCTCGCCGAGCTGGAGACCCTCGACGTGCCGGGCGAGTCGGCGCTCGTCTCGGCGAACCTCGCGCTCGTGGCCATCCAAGAAGGACGCTTTGAGGACGCATGCCGGGATCTCGACGCGACGGCCGCGCTGCAGCTCGCGCTCGGAGACCGGCACGGTCGTGCGATCAGCCTGCTGCATCGCTCCATCGCCTGGTGGTTCCTGGGTGCGCGCGAGCGGGGGCGGCAGGACGCGCTCGAGGCGGCGAGCACCTTCGAGGAGCTGGGCGACGATCGCAGCTTGGCCTTCTCGCTCCTGGCTCTGGCAGCCTGCCTGGCCGAGTCGCACGCTTCCTTGGCGCTCGAGGTCGCAGGGGCGGCAGAGGCTCTGCGGGAGCGGGTCGGGATCGGGCTGCCGGCTGGGTGGGACGACACGCTCGAGGCGGCGCTCGCTCCTGCGCGCGAGACGCTCGGACCTCGTGCTGGCGGTGCTGCGCTCGACGGAAAGCTCGCCGCCCCGCACGAGCTGGTCGTCCGGGTGGCGGCTGTGACGACACGGGCGCCGGTCGCCGAGGTCGCTGGTCCGTGGGCGTCGATCTCGGCGCTCGGAGGGTTCGAGGTGGAGCTCGGCGGCCGCCGGGCACGTCTCGAGCCCCAGGTGGCCAGGCTCGTGCAGCTCCTGGTGGTCGAGCGGTCTCGGCTCCACGTGGAGCAGGCGATCGAGGTGCTGTGGCCCGAGGCGACCGCGGAGCGGGGTCGCCGACGACTGCGCAACGTCCTGAGCCGCCTGCACCGCTCTGCTGGGCCGCTCGTCGTCCGCCGCGGTGACCTGCTGGTCCTCGACCAAAGGGTCGAGCTCGACGTCGCGGCGTTCGAGGCGGAGGCGACCGATGCGATCACGGCGCTGCGCGAAGGCGACATCGAGGCCGGGCTCTCCCGGGCTCGCGCAGCCTTGCGCTCGTATCGAGGTGATCTGCTGCCCGAAGCGCTGTACGAGCCGTGGACGGCGAGCCCCCGTGAGCGGCTTCGCCGCCTCTGCCTGCGGTTGCTCGACACCTGGGCATCCGCGGAGCTCGGCAGAAGCGACCTCCAGGAGGCGGAGAGCTGCCTGCGCGCGGCGATCGACATCGATCCGATGGACGAGGGCCGCTACGTGCGCCTGGCCGAACTGCTCGCCGAGCAGGGTCGCGCGGCATCCGCGCTCGAGGTGCTCGCACGCGCGCGGGCGGTGTCGAAGGACCTGGACGTGCCGGTCTCGCCGCGCCTCACCCGTCTCGAGCGGCGCGTCCGGGGGCTGCGCTGAGGCTGGCCGGATGCGCGAGCCGGCGCCGGTCGCGCCCGCATGCGGCGAGCTGGCCGGATGCGCGACGGATGCGCGTGGGGCCCAACATGACGACGTGCACAGCTCATATGCCGATGCCCCAGGGCCCCCGGTGACGACGCCCTTTGCTTTCGATGACCGAAGCGAGCGCATCCAGGTGGCTCACGGCTGCCAGGGACGCGGCTGTGGAAGGGTCTTCGCCCTCTTGCCTACGCTCGCGACGCGGACGGCTGCAGGGGGGTCGGATGGCTGACGTCACCGTGGTCCGGCCCAGTGAGGGTCCGCCGGTCCGGCGAGCGGCTGCAGGTGCGCCGGCTCGCGAGCTCGAGGTGGTCCCTCGTCGCGGCCTGGTGGGCGTCGCAGTCGTGATCGCGGGCCTCGTCGCTGCCATCGTCGCGAACCGACTGTGGGCGCTCGACTTCCTCCACGTCGTGAGCGGCGGCATGTGGACGACGCTCGACCTGTTCCTCGGCTTCCTGCTCGGGCCCATCCTGGGGCGGCTCTCCGTCCCTGCGAGGATCGAGCTCACGAAGCGTCTCATGCCCAAGATGGTGCTCCTGATGCCGACGCTCGTGACCTGCACGCTCGCCGGCGGCTGGCAGCTCGCACGTCACCTCGGCACCATCGAGGCCAGCTACCCCGAGCACGGCTGGGTCGTGGCCTCCATGATCGTCGTGGCGGTCATGGCGGTCGTCGCGCTCGGGCTTCTCGAGCCCGCGAACATCGCCGTGCTCCTCGAGCTGAAGAAGCCCGAGCCCAACGGTGCGGTGATCGAGCGGCTGATGCGCAGGTTCATCTTCACCGCGGGGATCACCGGCGCGATGCAGGTCGCGACGCTCGTGATCATGACCAAGCTCGCGACGGCATGAGGAGCGGCACCCCACACGAGGCGCCGCAGGCATCCGCGAGCGCAGGAGAGGCTCGCGGCCAGTTGCCACCGCTCCTCGAGGGTCGGCTGCCACCGGTGGCGTTGCTCGTGGTCTCGTCGCTGGCGCTGATGCTCTCAGGCGGCGTCTACCTGGCGGCGCACCTCCCGCACCCACCGCCGCTCACCCCGGCGATCGGGTTGCTCGCCGGCGGGGGAGCGCTCACCGTCGCTGCAGTCGTCCTCGTGGCGCGCATCCGCCTGTTCGCGTGGGCGACCTTCTTCGCGGTCGCGCGCTGGGCCCTGCTCGGCTACGCGGCGATCTCGGGGTTGCTCGCCTTCGTGTTCGTCGACGACGGCACGCGTGCCTCCACGCTCGCGGTCTTGGTGCCGACGCTGGTGGTGTTCGCGGTCGACGTGCCGCTGGTCATCGCGTTCACCGCGGCGAGCTGCGACGTGGTCGGCGGCACCGGCGCGGACAGGTGAGCACGGACGTCGAGATGGCCGGCTGACCGAGCCCACCGAGGGTCACCGCCAGGGCCGGACCTGGCCTCGCCCAGCCTTCCGGACGGTCTTCGCTGGGAGGTACGCTGGTCCCAATCGATGGAAGGAGGCCGAGATGCCGAGAGAAGCTCGGGTGGCCTTGGTGCTCGCGGCGGTGTCGATCGTGATGGCGCTGGCCGCGGACTGGGCGATCCTCCACTTGGCCCAGGAGAGCAACCGGTAGCCGGTTCGCGGCGGTGGTGCTCGGGGCCACGAGCGCATCAGCGAAGGCCGGCTGAGGAGGGAGCCGCCGACCGGCCACGGGCGAGACGGGGCCGTCGGCACCGCCGCCGGCCAGGCTGAGCGCGAGATCGGCGAGATCGGTTCGTGGGTCCGAGAGCTTCGCGCGTCCTGGCGCGATCGTGACGGACGGCCACGAGGTCCTTACGCAGGAGTGGCCCGTCTCCTCCGCCAGCC
>JAJYMD010000481.1 GCA_021787255.1 Actinomycetes bacterium
GTCTGCGAGGTCACGTTCTTCAGGCCGAGGTCCCTGACGAGCTTGTGGAGCTTCCTCGCGGCGTCCTGGGAGATGCCGGCACGGATCGCGATCCGCTGGCGCGCGGTGCCCTTGGCGGCCTCTTCCACCTTGCCGGGATCGAGCGCCTTCAAGGAGACGTGGCGGCGCACGAGCTTCTCTTCGAGCACCTGGCGGAGCGCAGCGAGCCGGTCTTCGGTCGAGGAGTGCAGGGTCAGCTCGTCGATGCCGAGCTCGATTCGAGAGTCGGTCCCTTTGAAGTCGAAGCGCGTCGACGCTTCCCTGTTCGCCTGGTCGACGGCGTTGCGCACTTCTTGCATGTTCACCTGCGACACGATGTCGAAGCTGGGCATGGCGCCCACCCTACCGACCGTGTGGCGCGGACCGGCTGGCCCAGGAGGTCCTGGCGCAGGACTGCCTGCCGGGTCGCCGGCCACGGGAGGTCGCCGGCCGCGGGAGGCCGCCGGCCGTGTGCGGTAACCTCCCCGTCGGGTCGGTGTCCGAGTGGCCAAAGGAAGCAGGCTGTAAACCTGTCGGCGAAAGCCTACGGGGGTTCGAATCCTCCCCGGCCCACCGGGAGCCACATGGGACGCGGGCCGCGTCGACTGCACTGCCGCACGACCCACTGGTGACTCGGCACGGTCGGTCCGTGGTCGCTCACCTCGTGCCGGACGAGCACGGGTCATCGCAGAGCTCGAGCACCGCTCGAGGCGGCCGACGCCGGCCTCGCCGACCTGAGCGTGGTCGTCACCGTACATCGTCACCGGACGCGGCGGCTGCTCGGCTTCGCGAGCACCACTTCCGTGCGCTCCGACCCCTCGACGGTGGACGGTTCAGGCTGCCGCCAGCAGACGAGCCGGGTCGCCGATCCGCTCTCGGATCTCGTGAGCCCAGCCAGCTCATCCACCAGGTTGCCGACCTGCGCGAGCACGTCGTCGTGCCGGCTTCCGAACGAGGGCCTGATCACTCCCTACGGGATCCCCACCTCGCCCAGGCAGGGAGGCCCGGTCGGCACGCCGACCCGCCGTGGAGGCGGTGGCGGTATTGGCGCGCCTCGGACGCACGGTTACAATGCCGTGACCAGTAGCCGAAGTCCCGGTCCGCCCGAGTGTCGCGTGTGCAGGGCCGCTTGCGACGATGTCGGCGTCGTAGCGCGATCTCGAGGCGGTGCCGGGCACCGCCGGCGACGTGCAGCCGGAGCAGTCCCAGCGAGTGACCAGCTCTCGGCGGAAGGGCTCCGCCGCGACGACAAGTGAGGCCGACGACGTTGGAGAGCGCGTGAGCGGTCGAGCGACACGGGTCGCCTCCGCCGCACTGCCGAGCCCAGCCCGGTTGGGGCGTCTGCGAGCACGGCTCGCGCAGGAGCGATCGAGGACGGCCGAGCGCGCCGCCCGTGCGGGCGCCGCTGCCGACCGGCTGGCGGTGCACCTCGAGATGCTGAAGGTCCGCGTCCTCCCCGCGTCGATGCTCGCAGGCCGGGTGCAGCCGGGCGGCGAGGAGCGTGACGGGTGGCGCTTCCTCAGGCGTCCGGCGCTGCTGGGCTTCGTCGCGCTCTGTGCGATCACCGTCGGCGCGTCCCTGCCGAGCTCGCCGTTCAAGCTGGAGATGGCGGGGACGTGGTTCTTCGGTGAGCCGCCGCCTGGCGGGTCCTCCGAGAGCTTCATGCTGTTCGGGCTCGTGGCGGTCTACGGCGGGCTCGTGCTCCTGATCCGCGTCTGGTACGGGCTCCTGAAAGCGCTCGCGCGCCGGCCGGGCGTACCCGTTCGCTACCTCGGCTGGATCCTCGTGCTGTGGGTCCTGCCTATGCTCGTGGTCGCGCCGATCTTCAGCCGCGACGTCTACTCCTACGCAGCCCAGGGTGAGATGATGAGCCGCCACATCAACCCGTACGACTACGGGCCGTACACCCTCGGCGCCGGGCCTTATGTGAACCCGGTCGACCCGCTGTGGTTGAACACCCCTGCGCCGTACGGCCCGCTGTTCTTGCTGATGGACGGGCTCTTCGCGAGCGTGAGCTTCCACCACGTGCTCGCGACCGTCGTCCTCCTCAGACTGTCAGCGCTCGCTGGCGTGGCGCTCATCGCCGCGTGCATCCCGGCGCTCTCTCGCTCCTTCGGCAGGGATCACGGTCCCGTCTACGTGATGGCGGTGCTGAACCCCTTGGTGGTCCTCATGCTCGTGGGCGCGGCCCACAACGACGCGCTCATGCTCGGGCTCATGGTCGCCGGCGTGACGGCCGCCCGCTATCGGCACCCCGCGTGGGGCGTGCTGCTCTGCGCGCTCGCGGCCGCGATCAAGGTCCCCGCGGCGATCGGGATCGTCTACATCGGTTGGGGGTGGACAGGTCCCGATCTCCCGTTGCGAGAGCGGGTGCGGCCGCTCCTCAAGGCCGGCGCGATCGCCTCCGCGGTCGTGCTCGGCCTGTCCTTCGCGTCCGGGCTCGGCATCGGCTGGATCGCCAATCTCGACACCCCGGGCACGGTGCGGAGCTGGCTTGCACCCGCGACGGGTGTCGGCATGCTCCTGTCGGGCGCGATCCACGCGGTCGGCCTGACGTCGGTGCCGATGGCGGCCGTCCTGTCGGGCACGCGGGTGCTCGGTCTGGGCGCCGCCACCGGGATCTCGGTCTACCTGCTCGTGCGCAGCGACCGCGTGGGCGCCTTGCGCGCCTTGGGGATCAGCATGCTGCTCTTCGTGATCCTCGGCCCCGTGGTCCAGCCGTGGTACTTGACCTGGGGAGTCGTGATGCTCGCGCCGGTTGCCGCCGGCAAGCTGCGAGCGGTCCTCGTCGCGCTCTCGGCGCTCTCCCCGTTCATCGGCCTGCCGGGCGGGCGGACACTCCTCGACGAGCTCATCCACTACAACCCGGTGGCCGTCGCGGTCGCGCTCCTCGCGCTCCTTGCAGTGCTGCTCGCCCCGATCGGGCGGTGGTCGAGCTCCTGGCAGGAGCTGGAGGTCCCCGGAGCGCTCGCCCGTTCCGTCGCCGGGTGACTCGCCGAGCCGACCTCCTCGCACGCGGCCTCAGGGTCAGAGCATCCGCTGCAGCTCCACGACGTCGAGCCACCTGCCGTGCTTGCGGCCGACCTCCCGCTCCACTCCGACGAGCTCGAACCCGCAGGAGCGATGCAGGCGGATCGACGCCTCGTTTTCCGAGGAGATCCTCGCGATGACTGCATGGAAGCCGTGACCGGCAGCGAGGCGGAGCAGCTCGTCGAGGAGCGTCCTGCCGATCCCCCTCCCGCGGTGATCGGCATGGACGTACACGGAGTCCTCGACCGTCGTGGCGTACGCAGCCCGGTCGCGGAACGGAGAGACGACCGCGAAGCCGACGACCTGCTCTCTCGCGCCACCCGCGATCGCGACGACTGCCGGGTGGGCGCCGCGGTGCCGGTCGATCCAGGCCCGCTGCTGCTCCAGCGAGCGAGTGACGAGATCGAAGGTGTTCGTGCCGGAGGTGACTTCGTGGTTGTAGATCGCCCGGATCGCCTCGGCGTCCTCAGGCTCCACGAGGCGCAGCCGCATCGCCGGATGGTATCGGAGCCCTGGGACCCGTTCTCCCTTCTGCATGGGTATCATGGGGTGCTGCAGCCCAGCGGCGCGCATGCGCGCCCCCTTAGCTCAGTCGGCAGAGCACAGCCATGGTAAGGCTGGTGTCGTCGGTTCGATTCCGACAGGGGGCTCCCCGGCGGCGTAGCTCAGTCGGTCAGAGCACACGGCTCATAATCGTGTTGTCGCGGGTTCGAGTCCCGCCGCCGCTACGAGACGATGGTGTGGCCGGGTCGACCAAGGGATCGAGGACGAGAGAGGTGCCCCGATGGCGAAGAACGAGAAGCGTGTCCAGGTGACGCTCGCCTGCGAGGTCTGCAAGCGGCGGAACTACATCACGACCAAGAACAAGCTGAACGACCGCGAGCGGATCGAGATGCGCAAGTACTGCCGCTGGGACCGCGCCCACACCCTGCACAAGGAGACCCGC
>JAJYMD010000236.1 GCA_021787255.1 Actinomycetes bacterium
GTCGTCCACACCTACGGGATCGGCCTCGCCGTCACGTTCTGGTTCGCCTACCGCTACCTCGAGCGGCGCCTGCGCACGCGCGGCTACCGCACCGACTGGGTGCTGGCGCTCTTCATCTGGGTCGTCGTCGCCGCGGTGGTCGGGGCTCGCGCCATGCACGTGCTCGCCAACCTCTCCTACTACCGCGCCGATCCCATGCAGGTGTTCGCCGTCTGGCAGGGGGGGCTGTCGTCTTGGGGCGGCCTCCTGCTCGCCGTGCCGACGGGCTGGCTCGTCGTCCGCCGACGCTGCCCGGAGCTCAGCCTCGGTGCTGCGATGGACCTGGCCGCCCCGGTGCTCGCCGCAGCCTGGGCGATGGGACGGCTGCTCGGACCCCAGCTCATGTACGCAGGAGGAGGCCATGCCACCCATCAGTGGTTCGGCATGTACTACGCGGGACAAGCCGGAAAGCGTCTCCCGGTGCCCATCTTCCAGGGGGCCGAGGACTTCGCGATCTTCTGCGTGCTCATCCTGATCGAGCGCCGCATCGAGCGACTGGTCGCAAGCCGGGCGCCCGCGTCGGCAGTCGGCAGACCGGCCGGAGCGGTCGTCGGCACCGGCATGGTGCTGTGGGGGATCGAGCGCGTGCTCGACGAGAAGCTCTGGCTCGCCTACCCCGGCCAGCTCGGCGACGTGCTCGTCGAAGCCGCCGGCGTGGGCTTGGCGATCGCCGGCATCGTTGTGCTCGCCGTCGCGAGGCGTCGCTGGCGGTCGTGGCTCGCGAGCGTACCGTCGCCCGAGGGGACACCCTCGGCGGCGGAGCCGACCCCACACGCGCCGCCGGAGGGTCCCCGGCACCGCGCCAGGCCCCTCGCCACCCCGGTCGGAGCGCATGCCAGCACACCGGTCGGAGCACGCCGCGACGAGCCCGGTCTGCGGACCTCCTCGTAGGTCCTCTCGAGACCGGCACCCGACCCGCCGGCCACTCCCCGTGGTGAGGAAGGCGCGGGCCGGCAGCGAGGAGCAGCAGGCGACGGGAGCTTCGAGGGGTCAGGAGAGGAGCAGGCGATGGACGATCGAGTCCCCGCGGACGTCGGCCGAAGGGCGGGCCGGGAGCCGAAGGGCCGATGAGCGGCGTACCTGGCGGACATCTCGGCGGGCAGCGCAACACTGCAGCCTCGCGCCCGGCTCGCAGACTGCTCGTGTCGGGCAACTGGAAGATGCACCTCGACCACCTCCAGGCCATCACGCTGGTGCAGGAGCTGGCGACGCATCTCGCTCCGCGAGACGACCTCGTCGAGGTGAGCGTCCACCCCGCGTTCACGTCGCTGCGAGCGGTGCAGGTCTTCCTCGACGGAGACGACATCCCCCTCGTGCTGGGCGCCCAGAACGTCTCTTTCGCACTCGGGGGCTCCTTCACCGGCGAGGTCAGCGCGTCGATGCTGTCCGCCCTCGACGTCCGTTATGTCATCGTCGGCCACTCCGAGCGCCGGCGGCTGTTCGCCGAGACCGACGCGATCGTGAACGAGAAGATCCACGCGGTCCACGCCGCCGGGATGACGCCGATCTGCTGCGTCGGAGACACGCTCGAAGCGCGTGAACGCGGAGCGAACGACGACCTCGTCGTCGATCAGGTCGGTGCCGCCCTGCAGAGGGTCCCAGCCGATGCTGCGGCCGGCATGGTGATCGCCTACGAGCCGTTGTGGGCGATCGAGACCGGCCAACGCGTCGACCCCGAGGACGCGCAGGCAGTCTGCGCCGCGATCCGAGACGCAGTCGCGGACCTGTTCGACGAACACGTGGCGCAGGCGCTTCGTGTCCAGTACGCGGGCTCAGTCGAGCCGGAGAACGCGGGGGTCTTCTTCGCGCAGCCGGACATCGACGGCGCGCTCATAGGAGAAGCCAGCCTGGACGCCGCGCGCTTCGCAGCCATCGCGGCCGCAGCAAGCCCGTGAGCGACGGTGAGCCGTTGGCGGCCTACGGGTTCCCGCGGGGAGGTGGCGCTCAGCGCGTGAAGACCCGACGTGGATCCACGGCACGGAGGAATCGATGGCGCCATGCCTTCAAGAGGGCGGCTTCGCCGACGACCTCGCTGGAGGCCTGCCAGAGGAGGTAGGCGGCGGTCTGGCTCTGCTGCGGCGTACGGCAGAACCGCACGATCGTCGCGGGATCGGTGAGGTCCAAGATGTCGTAGCGCGTGGTGCTCGGAGATCCATCGGGGCCCGCTGGCGCGACTGCGCCAGGTGGTGCAGCAAGGCCTCGCTCGAGAGCGGGAACGAGCTCCTCGAACGCGCGGTCCACCGTGCCCGAAAAGCAGAAGTAGGGCTGCAGGTTCCGATGAGGAAGGACGACCGCTCGGAGTGCGAGCTGGGTGGGCGTGAGATGGGCATGGTGGTCCAGGATGCGAGCGGCGGCGCGCCGGAAGGGATCCTGGGCGTCCAGGTCGGAGACCTCGACGGTCCCGATCGCCGTCGCGTACCACGCGCCACGAGCGCTCATGCGATTGCGCTCGTGCTGGGTGACGAGGCAACGGTTGCTCGGATCTCGCACCAAGACGGCCACGCCCGCCACGTTCGCCAGATGCGTGTTGGCGAGGAGCGCCGCGGCCGACGGCAGATGCCGCCTGGTCGGACGCGCCGCGCTGACGACCTTGTTGATGACCGGCCGGAGCCGGACCCACTCGTACATCGCCGCGATGCTCGCCGGTAGCGACAGCACGCTCGTGCTGGAGAAGTACGCGGTCAGGTTGGTCGAGACCAGGTCCCAGAACTCGACCACGGAGACCTCGAGCCTCGGTTCGAGCCGGTCGAGACGCACCACGCGGCCGTTCCAGGTGGTCGTGAGGCTCAGGCGCTGGTAGAACTCGACCAGGCGGTCGCGCTCTGCGGGCGTGATGGGGGAACGGAACGGCGACGGATCGTTCACGTGCGGCTCGGTCGTGTCGAAGCCCGCTCCGGCGGCCACCACCACCTGAGCGGTTGGAAGCGCCGGGTGCAGGAGCTGGCGCAGGCGCTCGAAATGCCCTGAGAACCGCCAGTACGCGGTGGCGACCGTCACCGAACCGAGTGCCGCCGCGGTCAGCAGGTCGGCGATGATGTCCTCTGCGACGCCGTCCCAGAACACGTCGTTCCCGGTTCGCTAGCTCACGTCCCCGACGTCGCGGTTCGTGTCCCCGACGAGCCGGTTCGTGTCCCCGACGTCGCGGTTCGTGTCCCCGACGAGCCGGTGATCGCTGCGATCGGGCCAGGACACGGGCCCACCGTGGTGCTGGCGTTCGCCGCTTTCGAGGAGGTGCGAGATCCCCCAGGGGCTCACCGTGACCACACGGGCGCGATCACCGTCCAGATGCCAGCTGCCGAGCTCGGAGCGTCTGCGCTCGAAGAGGGCGTCGCGGGCGTGGGCCACGCCACGAACGTTGCCTTCGGCGTCGGCGGCATCGGGATCGAACCTACCCGGGAACACGACGTGCACGGACAGGGCTCCGTCGCCGGGTCGACCAGACCGGCCGCCGCACCAGGCCCCGAGGTGGGTCGCATCCACCGGGTCTTCGGATCGGGGGCTGGTAGGTTGCCTCACGTGGGTGGCCGAGTGGCCGTCGTGCTCTACGTGGCTGCGCTCGTCGCCGTCGTGGTCGGTGTCGACGTGCTGTTCTTCAGGCACCACTTCTGGGCACGTCTCATGGCAAACGTCGGGATCGTCTTGGTGTTCGCCGCCTTCTACCTACGGTTCCAGTCCGCGCTCGGCGGCAGATGAGCGCCCTCTGGAAGTCCCACTGATCCTGGGTGGAGCTCACGCTCGGCGCGGCGCGCTCGCCGACACCGCCTGGCCTCGGGCCGGGTACCGTGGCCGCTGGCGGATGGCCGTGACCGCTGACGGCGTCGGCTGGCCACGACCGACGCCCGTGGCCGCTGGCGGATGGCCGTGACCGCTGACGGCGTCGGGCTGGCTGTGACCGACGCCCATGGCCGCTGGCGGATGGCCGTGACCGCTGACGGCGTCGGGCTGG
>JAJYMD010000296.1 GCA_021787255.1 Actinomycetes bacterium
GATCGTGCGCGCCGAGTCCGACCACGGCGCGCTGGTCGTCGCCGGGGACGCGACCGGCCTCGAGACGCTCGCGGCCCAGGGCCTGCTCGACACGACGAGCGCGATCTACTACGCAGGCACGCTCGACGGACGCCCCTTTGAGCTCCGGACGCTCGTCGAGCACGGCGCGACGCTCGTCGTCACCGACACGAACCGCAAGCAGAGCTTCCGCTGGAACGGCCTCAGCACAAACGCCGGCCAGGTGGAGACCGTGCGCGACGACGCCACAACACGGACACCCTCGTCGAGCCCGATCGACCTCTTCTCGCCCTCGACGGACCCGACAGCGGCGACGGGGAGCCGCACCGTCGCCACCTACGTCGGCGCGGCGGCCGTCACCGCCTCCTCCTACGGCAACCCGGTCTCCTACGAGCCCGACCAGCGCCCCTACAGCGCGATCGACGGGGACCTCCGCACGGCCTGGGAGACCGGGACCTACGTGCCCGACGTGGACGGCCAGTGGTGGCAGGTCGCCTTCGGCCACCGGGTCTCAGCGGACCACGTCACCTTGGTCCAGCCGCTCTACGGGACACGCAAGCGTGCGATCAGCGAGGTGACCCTCACCTTCACAGGGCGGCACCCGGTGGAGGCCAGGCTCGGCGCCGCGTCCCGCCGGGCCTCGGGCCAGCGGGTGGAGTTCTCCCGAAGGACGTTCGAGACGCTTCGCGTCACGATCGACAAGACCACCTCGGACCATGGCACCCCGGTGGGGTTCGCCGAGGTGGAGGTGCCCGGCCAGCGCGTGGTCGAGATCGAGCGGATGCCGACCGACCTCTTGTCGCGCCTCGGAGCCTCGTCGTTGCGGGACCGCCTCGTCATCTCGATGACACGCACACGAACATCGCCCTACACAACGACGCGGACCGACACCGACACGATCCTCGCGCGCTCCTTCACACTGCCCACCTCCCGCACCTTCACCTTGTCGGGGACCGCGACGCTCTCGCCGTACCTCGGGGACGACGAGATCGCCCGGCTCGTCGGGGTCCCGGGGTCCACAGGGTCGGGCGTCGTCGCCACCTCGTCGAGCCGCCTCACAGGCGCGCTCGGCGACACCGCGGGTGCACCCGTGAGCGGCAGCGGCATCTGGCAGTCGGCATTCGGCGCGAGGAAGGTGGCGGGCGCCTGGCTCCAGTACCGCCTTGCCTCCCCGATCACCTTCGACCGCCTGTCGCTCGGCGTCGTCGCGGACCGACGCCACTCGCTCCCCGAGACGATCACGGTCAGCGCGGCCACAACCGCACGCAGGCGGGTCGTGAGGCGCCGCGTCGCGCTCCCCGTCATCAGGGCCCAGGCGGCGCCAGGGAGCACGGTCACCGTGCCGGTTTCCTTCCGGAGGCTGACCGGCAACCGCATCCGGATCACCTTCGACCACGTCTCGATGGCGCGCGACGCGCTCGCCGGCCGCAGGCACACCGAGGTCCTGCCCCTCGGCGTCGCAGCCCTGCAGATCCCCGGCTTGCACGTGCCCCCGCCGCCCCTCGAGCTGCCCGGGACGTGCCGGTCGGACCTGCTGCGGATCGACGGCAGGCCGGTGTCGGTGCGCGTCGTCGGGACGACCGCGACCGCGCTCGACGACGGCCAGGTCTCGATCGAGCCGTGCGGCGCCGACGCCCGCGTGCTGCGGCTGCCCGCCGGCCGCAACGTGGTCGAGAGCGCGCTCGCGACAGCCCCGGTACACCCGACGACCGACTCGGCGCGCACGGCGGCACGCGCGGGCGAGGTGCCGGACGTGCCGGGGTGGAACGTCGACGAGCTCACGCTGAGCTCTCCGCCCGGCGGAGCTCCCCCTCCCGGCGCACCCCCGGCCGGCGCACCCCCTCCCGGCGCACCCTCTCCCGGCCCCGGACCACGAGTCTCGGCGCACGAGACCTCCGCGACCTCCTGGTCGCTCGGCGTCCGCCACGTGACCGGCCCCTTCGAGCTCGTCCTCGGCGAGAGCCTCGACGCGGGGTGGCACGCCGTCGCCTCGCCAGGGCCCGGGGCCCCACGCGGTTCCCACGCGGTGACACTCGGCTCTCCGCAGCTCGTCGACGCGTTCGCGAACGGCTGGCAGGTCACCGGTCGCGACCTGCGCGAGCTCGGCGTCCGACCCGGCGCGCGTGGCGCGGCCCGCGGCCAGGAGGCCAGCGGCTTCGCCGTGTCGCTCGTCTGGACGCCCCAGCGCGACGCGTGGGCCGGCATCGCGATCTCGGGCGCGTCCATCCTCGGGTGCCTGGCCCTCATCGTGGTGGCCTGGCGCCCGCGTCGAGCCCGTGCGCGCCGCGCGCGCCGCCGCGAGCTCATGCAGCGGTCCCCCTCGCCGTCTCTCGCGTCGCCCGGCGGAGGAGCTGACCGAGCCGCTCGCCGCCTCCGGTGGTGGGCCGTCGTCGGCGCCGCCGCCGCGACGGGGGGGCTCGGCGCGGCGATCAGCACGCCCTGGTCCGGGCTCGCGCTCGCGATCTCGGTCGCCGCCGGGCTCGTCTCCCGGCGTCTCAGGCTGCTCGGCGCGCTCGGCGCGGTCGGCCTCCTCGCGGCGGCGGGCGCGCTCGTGGTGGTCGGACAGGTCCTCCACCCCGTCCCGGCCGGGGGGAACTGGCCGGCCGCGTACCACCTCGCCGCGACCTTGGCGGCGACGGCGGTGGCATTCCTCGGGGCCGACGCCGTGGTCGACTACGTGACGACGCCGGCGCCGAGCGGCACCGGGTAGCTCCCGACGGGCCCGCGGGCCTCCTCTGCGAGCGCCTCGAGCGTCGCTTGGGCCGCGGCCTGCCAGGTGAACCTGCGCGCGTGGGCGAGCGCGCCCGCGCCGAGCCCGGCACGCAGGTCGGCGTCCCCGAGCACACGGGCGAGCGCCGAGGCGAGCGCCTCCTCGCCGTCGGCGAGCAGCCCCGTCCGCCCGTGGACGACCGCGTCGCGGTGGCCCGCGATGTCAGAGGCGACGGCGGGCGTGGCGCACGCCCCTGCCTCGGTGAGGGTCATCCCCCATCCCTCTCGTCGGGACGCCGAGGCCACGACCCACGCCTTGCGGTAGAGGGCCACGAGCTCGGCGTCGCCGACGTGCCCCGGCATCGACACCCACGAGGCGGCACCGAGCTCGAGCCGGAGCGCCTCGAGGCGCTCCCGCTCGTAGCCCTCGCCGGCGATGACCGCGCGCAGCGACGGCAACGACGCCTTCACCCTGGCGAGGGCCCGCATGAGAAGGTCGAACCGCTTGACCGGGACGAGCCTGCCCACCGCAACGACCAGCGGCTCGGGCGAGCGGGCGCCCGGACCGCCCGGTGAGAAGCGGGCATCGACCCCCGGAGGCACGACCGTCACCCGGTCGGGACGCAGACCGAGCAGCTCGACGATCTCCGCTCGCGAGGACTCCGAGAGCGTGACCACCCGCGTCGACCGGTACAGGCTCGGGGCGAGTCGTCGCTCGGTGACCTCGCCGATGCGCGCCATCCACCGCGGCAGCACCATGCGCCACATCTCCGCATGGACGTGGTGGAGGAACACCACCCGCGGGCCGTGGAACCACAGCGGAGACCAGAACGGCATCCCGTTCCAGATCTCGACGAGCGCCTCCCCTGCACGGCGGCGCTCGAGCAGGCCTTCCACGCCCCTCAGCGCGAAGACCCCGTAGCGGCCGCCGTGTCGCAGGACCCGGTAGCCGTCGCGCTCGAGGACCTGAGCGGCGCCGGGGACCGAGGACGTCCGGAGCTCCACGCCGATGCCCGCGGAGGCCCAGATCGCCGCGATCCGGTGCGCGTGGATCTCCGACCCGCCGGCTTCGGGGTGCCCGAGGTCACGCCATGCCACGATGCGCACGCGCTCGATGCCGCTGTGCGCCGCGACGGCCGGGAGGCGTCCCTCCTCTGGCCATGCGTCGGTTCTCCGAGCAGGCCCCTCGGCCAGCGTCACCGGCGGGAGCGTACTCCCGAGAAACCCGATCCCGA
>JAJYMD010000249.1 GCA_021787255.1 Actinomycetes bacterium
CAAACGGCCGGGATCGCGGGGAGGGCACAGACGGCCGAGATCGCGGGGAGGGCACAAACGGCCGGGATCGCGGGGAGGGCACAGACGTCCCCGCGTGCACTCGCGTCCCCGCGTGCACTCGTTCGGATCCTCGCGAGCGATCAGGAGGTGGAGGAGGCGCTCGCAAGGGTGCAGTCCTTCGAGGTGATGGCGGCAGAGGCGCGCGAGGCGAGAAGACGCCGGCACGAAGCTCACGCGCCGGCACAGGCAGCCGAGGTCGCCGACAGCCGCGCCGTCGCCGACAGCCGCGCCGAGGTCCCTGCCGACGTGCATGCGGCATGAGCCCGCCGTCCCGGCTCGATCGGTCGCCGTCCCGGCTCGATCGGTCAGCCTGGCGTGTGGTCCTCGAGCGGCCAGCTCTGCAGCGTCTCAGCCATCCTGCAGAGAAAGCTACGAACCGTCGACTCGGCGACGCGCTGCAAGAGGGCCTGGTCGAGCGGTTCTGTCGCCCGGATCGCCTCCGCTGGGGGCGGTCGGTAGGACGCGTAGAGGACGACGCGGCTTCGCCGCGGTCCGATCTGCGCAACCTCGAGATTGCCGTCGAGCACCGGGACGGCGCCGGGGTGCTCGGCATCCTCCCAGCGCAACGGCACGACGACACCCGTCCTCGAGCGGCTCGGCCGTCCGACGCGTACGCGGACCTCATGGGTGATCAGCAGCCGGGAGTGGCCGAGCTCGTCCAGTCGACCTTCTGCGTCGCAGCCGGCAGCGCTCGCGAGCCGTGCAAGCCACCTCTGGCCCGCGCACAGGCGTCCGCTGACGAGTCGCTCCGGTGCGTCCACGTCCACGAAATCCTGGAGGAAGACCGCCGGGCTTGGGCTTTCGAGATCAGAGACCGGCATCGCCATACGATCACGCTACGAGGGGAGCCAGGGCCCAGGCAGGGCCGAACGACCCCGAGTCCGTAGGTCGAAGGTCCTCTCGTCCCAACGTCCTCTCCTCTGCTGGCCTGCGGGGCCGGACCCTCTGCGGGGCCGGACCTCGCGATCCGTCGGACTACGACGGCTGGGTGAACGGGGCGACCGCCCAGGTCCAGCGCGCCGGCCGGTCGCTGCGGTCTTCATAGCGGTCGGCGGCCGCCAAGACGTTGACGATCGCCTGGGAGGCGAGGTAACGGAGCGGCTCCGGTTCCCATCTGCGGGATCCGTGGCCGACCCAGGGCAGGCTCACGAGGTCGCTCTCTCGACGCAGGACGAGGTCGGCGAGCGTGCGGCCCGCAATGTTGGCAGCGACGACGCCATGACCTGAATAGCCGCCTGCCCAGCCGAACCCCGTCGAGGGCTCGTAGTGGACGCTCATGCACCAGTCCCTCGGCACCGCGAGCGGTCCTCCCCAGTGATGCGTGACGACCGCATCGCCGGCCTGCGGGAAGTGGCGTCGTATCGTCGCTCGTAGCCGCTCGTACACGCCGCGGTTGCGCTCGCTCGTCTCGTCGATCGGCCGGTCGAGGCGGTAGGGTGCGCCGCGTCCGCCGATGGCGATGCGACCATCCGTCGTCCGCTGGGCGTAGAAGAACAGGTGGCGCTCGTCTCGGATCGTGAGCCCCTCCTGCCAGCCGAGGTCGTTCCAGATCGTGTCCGAGAGCGGTGCGGTCGCGATCATGAGGCTGTAGAGCGGCAGGTATCGGAGCCTCTCTCCGGGCAGCTGCGTGGTGTAGGACTCAGTTGCCCGAATGACGTGATCGGCAGTCACGAGGCCGTTGCGGCATCGCACTCGGCGCGGCGCGAGCTCGATCGCCTCGGTCCGCTCGAGGATCACGACACCCGCCCGCTCGCACGCGTCCGCCAAGCCGCGCACCAGGCGTGCGGGGTCGACTCGCGCGCAGTGCGGAGTGTACAGAGCGAGCCGACAGGCCGGCACGTTGACGAGCCTGTCCAGCTCGCCTCGGTCGAGCGCTCGCAGGTCGTCCGCGCCGAGCCCGTGCCTGCGAGCGGCATCGAGCCGTGCGCGAGCACGGGATTCCTGGGGAGCGGTCATCGCGAGCGTGAGGCTGCCACCCTTGTCGAAGCCGCAGTCGATCTTCTCACGCTCGACCACGCGACCGATCTCGTCGACGGTCGAATAGGTCTCCTGCTCGGCACGCCGAACCGCGTCCCGTCCATGGTGCCTCTCGTAGGTGCTCCAGCTCCCAGCGATCCCGCCGGACGCCCACCCCCCGTTCCGACCCGACGCTCCGAAGCCGGCGATCTCGCGCTCGACCACGCCGATCCGGGCGTCAGGCTGGGAGCGCTTCAGGTAGTACGCGGTCCACAGACCGGTAAAGCCCGCCCCCACGATCGCCACGTCGAAATGGGCTTCGCCGGACAGGCCGAGGCGAGGGGCCAGCGGTTCCCCGATCTGATCCAGCCAAAGGCTTCGGGCCCGGTAGTGCTGCTGTGGCGCGGCGATCACCGGCGCGATGCTCCGGCTGGCACCGGACCCGCTTTCGTGTGCCGCTCGAACCGGTCGCCGGTCATGAGAGCCGCCGGGCCCCTCGCGCGCTCGGTGCCACCGTGGTCATCCCGCCGCGCAGCTAGGCGGCTGGTGACGCCGAGAGCACCGCCGTCCTGGCGTCGCCCGCAGCGCCCAGTTGCACGGTGACGCCCATCGTCTGGAGCATCCTGCTCATGCCAGGGCCCATGTGGTCGGCGACCACGGTGTCCACGCGCTGATCGCGCAGGAAGCGCGCAACCCTGGCGTGGTGGGCAGCCTCACTTCCCGCGTCGTGGAGGGAATCCCAGGCCACGCCGATCTCCCGCCACTCCTTCACGGCACCGTCCTCGACCGTCGCCAGTGCGACGCGGGCGGCTCGACCCCATCTCGGGTCCACGCGCCCGGCGTCGTCTATCGGCACGCAAACGATCACGACGTCGATCCTCTCCGTCTTCGTCGACGATGCGGCGGTGCCGCTTCGCTGGATCACACGTTACAAGTTCGCGAGGGACAGCAGGTTCCCTTCTGCGGGACAGCTCTTGGTGTCCTGAGGCGACGGCGCCGCGCCTGCCCAGACGTGCGGGGGCTCGACGTGATCCGCTCGTCCCGGCCGACCCTGGGGCTACGCTTCTGCGATCCGGATTCTCTACGTCGACGTCGACACGCTGAGGGCCGACCACACCGGCCCGTACGGCTATGAGCGAGACATCACTCCGAACCTGGATTCGCTCGCGCGAGAATCGGTGGTGCTTGACCGCTGCTACGCCTCCGACACGCCGTGTGCGCCGTCGAGGGCCGCGCTGACGAGCGGGCAGTTCGGGATCACGACGGGTGCGATCGGCAACTTCGGCCCGGCGGCGGACATCCGGCTGTTCGATCGAACGCGCTACGCACCTTTCTTCGGAGGGCACCTCTACCGAAACGGGACCTACACCACCTCGATCTCCTGCTTCCCCGAACGCCACATGGCGTACTGGTTCCTCGGGAACTTTCGGGAGTGGCTGAAGCCCTCCCTCTCGAACGGTGACGACGAGGACGCGGCCACCGTCACCGCCGCCGCGCGGCAGTGGCTGCAACGCAACGGTCGGCACGACAATTGGTTCCTCCAGGTGCACTTCTGGGATCCTCATACCCCGTACCTCGAGCCGGGGACCTGGGCGCGCCGGGCATCGGAGGCGGGCCGAGCGCCGGCGTGGCCGGACGAGGAGACGATCTGGGCCCACGCCCAGCTCTACGGCCCCCATTCTGCCCTCGACCTGTACGAGGGTGACGGCACGTGGCCGGTTCCTCCGCCGCGCTCGCCGAATGCCGAGACCATGCCGGACGCAATTCGCTCACGGAGCGACTTCGAGGTGCTCGCCGACGGCTATGACGGCGCGCTGGCTTATTGGGACCACCACCTGGGCATCCTCTTGGAAGAGCTCGCGGATCTCGGCATCGCCGGCGAGACGGCGGTGATCGTGACTTCGGACCACGGCGAGTGCCTGGGCGAGAACGGTTGCTACG
>JAJYMD010000133.1 GCA_021787255.1 Actinomycetes bacterium
CCCGGGTGTAGATCTCGGCGGCCGCCTCGCGCGCCATGGTGGAGTGGACGACGTTCGACACGACGAGGGTACGTGCGCCCGCGCGGCGCGCCTCGCGCAGCGCCTCGAGGGTGTCGAGCGTCTCGCCGGACTGGCTCACGCCCACGACGAGCGTCCGCTCGTGCAGTACCGGCTCGCGGTAGCGGAGCTCGCTCGCGATCTCGACCTCGACGGGGAGCCGAGCCCAGCGCTCGATCGCGTGCTTCGCGACCATGCCGGCGTGGAAGCTGCTCCCGCAGGCCACGACCACCACCTTGTCCACGGGACGCAGCTCGGCCGGAGGGAGGTGGAGCTCGTCGAGCACGAGCGAGCCGTCGCTGGCGCGTCGACCGAGGAGGGTGTCGGCGACCGCTCTCGGCTGCTCGTGGATCTCCTTCGACATGAAGTCGTCGAAGCCGCCCATCTGCGCGGCGACGACGTCCCACGACGGGTCCACCGTGACGGCCACCGGCTCGACCTCGAACCCCTCGAGCGTGCTGACGCGCAGCGACCCCGGTCGAACCTCCGCCACCTGGTCGTCCTCGAGAACGAAGTAGCGCTCTGCACGCCCGAGCAGCGCGGACACGTCGGACGCGACGAAGCCGGCCGCCTCACCGAGCGCGACGAGCAGCGGGACCGACCGCCGTCCCGCGACGATCAGCTCGGGGTCGTCACCCCCGAGCGCGACGACCCCGAAGGCGCCGCGCACCCTTCGGAGGGTGGCGCGCATCGCGTCCGCGAGCCCCGCGCCGAGGGCCAACTCGTCTTCGAGCAGGTGCACGAGGACCTCGGTGTCGGTCTCCGAGGTGAACACGTGCCCTCTGGCGGCCAGCGGGGCGGCGAGCTCGGCGTGGTTCTCGATGATCCCGTTGTGCACGAGGGCGACGCGCCCGGTGCAGTCGACGTGGGGATGCGCGTTCGCCACGGTGGGGCTCCCATGCGTCGCCCAGCGCGTGTGGCCGATGCCGGCGCGCGACGGCGGCGCGAGCGCCGCGGTCGCACGGAGGTCGTCGACCGAGTGGGTGCCCTCGGCGGCCCGCTCCCGCCAGAGCTCCCGGCCGTCGACGAGCGCCACCCCCGCAGAGTCGTAGCCCCGGTACTCGAGGCGTCTCAGCCCGTCGAAGACGGTCCAGAGCGCCCCGTCGTCGCCGGTGACGCCGATGATCCCGCACATGAGCCGAGGCTACCCAACTCCTAGCCGCCCGCCAGCGAGGCCTCCACCACGTTCGAGAGCCTTCCCGCGGCCTCCGCGGCGACCTCGGGCGTCATGGCCTCCACCATGACACGGACGAGCGGCTCGGTCCCGCTCGCCCGGAGCAGCACGCGGCCGGCGGCGCCCAGTTCGGCCTGGATCTCCTCGGCCGCCTTCCACACCTGGTCGGCCTCCGCGAGTCGCCCGGGCTCGGGAACCGCGACGTTCACGAGAACCTGGGGGACGCGCTCGACCAGCCCATCGGCGAGCTCGGCGAGCGGCCGACCGGCACGCACCACCCGGTCGGCGAGCAGCAGCCCCGTGAGCACCCCGTCACCGGTCGTCGCCTTCCTGCGGAAGACGATGTGCCCGGACTGCTCCCCCCCGAGCGCGAGGCCGGCCGCGTCCAGGGCTTGGAGGACCTGGCGGTCGCCGACGGGGGTCTCGTGCACCGAGATGCCGCGCCGGGCCATCGCGAGGCGGAAACCCAGGTTCGTCATGACCGTCACGGCGACCCCTCCGCCTGCGAGCTCGCCACGCGCCGCGAGGTCGATCGCGAAGATCGCGAGGAGGACGTCGCCGTCGAGGAGCGCGCCGGTGTGGTCGACCGCGACCAGGCGGTCGGCGTCCCCGTCCAACGCGAGCCCGAGGTCCGCGCCGCGGGCGACGACCTCCTCGGCGAGCCGCTGGGGCTCGGTGGAGCCGCACGCGTCGTTGATGTTCGTGCCGTCGGGGTCGGCGAAGAGGGCGTCGACCCTCGCGCCGAGCTCCGCGAGCACCTCGGGAGCGATCCACGACGCCGCCCCGTTCGCGCAGTCCACGACGACGTGCAGCCCATCGATCCTGCGGCCGTCGAGCGACTCGACCAGGTGGCGGCGGTACTCGCCCGCGCCGGCTGGGTCCGCGCGCAGGACGCCGACGCGCCCCCCGCACGCCGGCTCGTCGGCCAGCGCGTCCAGCGCCGCCTCGACCTCCGCTTCCACCTGCGGCGCGAGCTTCATCCCGGCAGCGTCGAAGAGCTTGATCCCGTTGTCGGGGTAGGGGTTGTGCGACGCGGAGACCATGGCCGCGGGCAGACCGCGTCGCTCTGCGACGAACGCAACCCCGGCGGTGGGCAGCACACCCACGTCCAGGACGTCGGCCCCGCCGGAGGCCATGCCCGCCGAGAGGGCGGCCTGGAGCATGGTGCCCGACTGGCGGGTGTCACGCCCGACGACGAAGGCCGTCGCGCCGAGCACCCGTGCCGCCGCCCGGCCGAGGCCGGTCGCGAGCTCGGCGGAGAGATCCGCGTTGGCGACCCCGCGCACCCCGTCGGTGCCGAAGCCCGGGCGGGCCAACGCGCTACCGCTTGGAGTACTGGGGGGCCTTGCGGGCCTTCTTCAGGCCGTACTTCTTGGACTCCTTCTCCCGAGCGTCGCGGGTGAGGAGCCCGGCGCGCTTGAGCGCCGTCCGGAGGTCCGGATCGAGCGCGCACAGCCCGCGCGCGATGCCGAGCCGAAGCGCCCCCGCCTGGCCCGACATCCCGCCGCCGTCGATGGTCGCGTCAATGTCGTAGGCGTCCGCGAGGCTCGTGACGCGCAGCGGCTCGGCGACGAGCATCCGGTGCGTGACGGAGGGGAAGTAGTCCTCGATCGTGCGGTGGTTCACGGTGATCCTTCCCTGGCCCGGACGGAACCTGACGCGTGCCACCGCCTCCTTGCGACGTCCGGTCGTCTGCGAGAGCGGAGCGGGCATGGTCAGCCCGCCCTTCGCGCCGAGGCGAGCTCGAGCGGCTGGGGAGACTGGGCCTCGTGGGGATGCGCGGGGCCCGCGTAGACCTTGAGCTTCGTGAGCTGCTGGCGTCCGAGCGTCCCCTTCGGGAGCATCCCGCGCACCGCGCGGCGCACCAGCTCCTCGGGGCTCTTCTCGAGCAGCTCGTCGTAGCTGGTCTTCCGCAGGCCGCCGGGGTAGCCGCTGTGGCGGTAGGCGAACTTGTCGCGGCCCTTGCCGGCCGTGAGGACGACCTTGGCCGCGTTCACGACCACGACGTGGTCGCCGGTGTCGACATGGGGAGCGAAGATCGGGCGGTGCTTCCCGCGCAGCAGGCGCGCCACCTCGCTCGCCAGGCGGCCGAGCACGAGGCCGTCGGCGTCGACCAGGTGCCACGCACGCTCGATCTCGCCCGCTTTGGGGGTGTAGGTACGCAAGGAGGTTCCTCGAAGGGTCTTGAGACGGCACGACAGCCTAACGGGGCGCCCGGAACAGCGGCAAGCCGCCCCGGCCCCCGTCGGACGGCCTTGGGCGACACAGGGATCTTACCCGCTCGCCTCCGTTCCTGCCGAAGGCGCGGCCTGTCGTGCCGAAGGCGCGTAACCCACGCCCACCAGGCAGAGGCCGTGCGCGGGCGCAGGCCTGCGCGAGCCCACACGGGAGCCCGCCGAGAGGAGCTCCATCACGCTGGCCGCGGTCGCCTTTCCCCGGCCTGCGTCGACCAGCACCGCGACGATCGACCGCACCATCTGATGGCAGAAGGAGCGGGCGACGACGTCGAAGCGCAGGAGCACGGGCCGCTCGGCACCTTCCTGCTCTTCCGACTGGCCTTCTGCTCGCGCCCCTTCGGGCCCTAGGGCCGCCCGCTCGCCCCCCAGCCATGCGGCGGGCACCTCACGCCAGGCGGCATCGGTCACCTCGCGCACGATCGGCTCGGCGGGCGAGCGGCCCGGCGGGCGCCGGCAGAAGGCCCGGAAGTCGTGCGTCCCGATGAGC
>JAJYMD010000483.1 GCA_021787255.1 Actinomycetes bacterium
TTCCCTGTGCGTCGCGATCCTGGCGTCGCGATCCTGGCGCACGCAGGGGCGGTCGGCGTCTCCGCTCAGCCTCTCGACCCGGCCAACAGCCCCACGATCCACGGGCTCTTCCTTCGAGGCGTCCTCGCGTTCACCGGGTTCATCGGCTTCGAGGCTGCTGCCGTCCGTGGCGAAGGGGCGGTCAAGAGGTTCGGCCGGGTCTTCGTCGGGGGGCACGGGGAGGACGGCACGACCCGGCAGGTTCTGTCCGCGGCGACGGGGTTGCCCGAGGTGCACCGAAGAGGGTGAGCTGACGGTGCAGGGTCGCGTCTTGGCAGGAGGATGGAACGTCCCTCTGGACGCGTCGGGCGGTGGCCGTCCGGCACCGGGGCGATCGTTGAGCGAGGACGGCCGATGACGCTCGTCCTTCGCGACGTGCACGTGGTCGACCTGGCGCGGCGTCGCACTCCTTCGGGGCAGTCGGTGCTCATCGACGGCGGTGAGATCACCCGCGTCGTCGATGGGACGAGCGACGTGGCCATCTTCGGAACCGATGGGGCCGGAGCCGGCGCGGCCGGGGCTAGTGCCGCGGGGGCGGCCGGCGCCGAGGCGGTCGACGTCATCGAGTGCGGCGGCCGCTACCTCCTGCCCGGTCTCACGGACGCGCACGTCCATCTCCGGGCAGCCCCGCGCTCCGGACCGCACTCGGCCCTGCACTCCGACGATCAGATGGGCGCCGAGCGCACCGCTCCGGCCCTGGAGGACCTCGTGCCGGTCCTCCACGGCTACCTGTATTGCGGAGTGACCACCTTGTTCGACGCAGGGAACTACGGCACCCTCGCGTGGCCGCTGCGCGAGGCAGAGCGAGGCGGGCGCATCCTTGCACCTCGCATCCACTGCGCGGGTCCCTTCGTGACGTGCACCGGCGGTCACGGGTCGGAGCTGGCCGATTCCGTTGCCGTCGACCGCCTGCCCGAGGACGAGCCGCAGCTACGGGCCCATCTGCGCCACCGGCCCGACCTCGTGAAGATCACCTACGACGAGCACAACTGGGGGATCCGGCCTCTCATCCCCATCCTGGGGGTGGACGTGCTGCGCGGGATCGTCGAGATCGCCCACGACGAGGACATCCCAGTGACGGTCCACGTCTCCAACGAGCTGCGAGCCCGCGAGGCGGTCGAGTGTGGCGCCGACGCGCTGGCGCACCCGGTCATCCAGTCGCCGATGACCGAGGAGCTCGCCGCACGGCTCGCCGCACGACGGGTTCCCGTGGTGAGCACCCTTGCCATCGGGGAGCGCTACGTTCGTCTCGCCGACGACCCGGGCTTCCTCGATGGGGACAGCTACGTCCGCTGCGTTGCCCCCGAAGAACGCGAACGGCTGAAGACCGTCGAGCACGAGAGGCAGCGGGCCAATCGATGGGCGGACTGGATGCGCGTCATGACCCCGGTCGCCCAGGACAACCTGCGCAGGCTGGTGGAGGCCGGCGCCGTCGTCGTCAGCGGATCCGATCTGTCTCTCGGCCCCGATCTCCTGCGAGAGCTCCAGCTGCTCCAGGATGCAGGCATCGAACCGTGGGACGTGCTGTGCTGTGCGACTACGCACGCGGCCCGCTTCCTCGACGCCGGTTTGCGCATGGGAACCGTGGAGCCAGGCAAGCTCGCCGACCTGGTGCTCGTCGACGGAGATCCCACCACCGACGTCTCGCGGCTTCTCGAGATCTCGATGGTCATGAAGGGAGGTGAGATCATCGATCGTTCCACGCTCCAGCTGGCTGGAGAGCGCCCAGGGCCGTCCGTCGGGTTGCACAGCCCTTTGGGCGCACAGCAGTCTGTCAACGTGTGATCAGCCAAGTCCCTGCAAGAGGAGGAACCTCGATATGAAACAAAATCGTCGCCGATACCGGTCCTGGCTCAGGATCGGCGCGACCACCCTGATGCCCGTCTCGATGATGGCCGTGCTCGCGGCCTCGGTCGCCTCTCCGGCTTCGGCCAGTACCCGCCACCACCTGGCCAGATCCTCCGGGAGCGCGGTCGTCAGCCTCGCCGAAGGCGCGCAGGGCACGCCCAACTACATCATGCCGTTCGTGACAGGTGCGAACAACGCGGAGGCCAATATCAACCTCCAGTATCAGATGTGGCCGACGCTCTACACGCTCAGCACCCCGAAGAGCGTGAACGCGATCAACACGACACTCAGCCTTGCCGACCCGCCTGTCTACAGCGACGGGAACACCCAGGTGAGCGTGACGCTCAAGCCGTGGAAGTGGTCCGACGGATCCCCCCTGAGCGCTCGCGACATCACGTTCTTCATGAACATCCTGAAAGCCAACAAGGAGAGCTGGTCCTCGTGGGCGCCCGGCAACATGCCGACAAACGTGGTCAGCTGGAAAGCCGTGGGTCCGCGTACGGTCGTCTTCAAGCTGAACAAGGCTTACAACCCGACGTGGTTCACCGACACAGAGCTCGCGCACGTCGTGCCGATGCCCCAGCAGGCCTGGGACAAGGAATCAGCGTCAGGACCGGTCGGGACATACGACACCACGACAGCTGGAGCAAAGGCCGTCTACGCGTTCTTGAGAAAGCAAGGAGAGGACACGCACACCTACGACACGAACCCGCTGTGGCAGGTCGTCGACGGCGCTTGGAAGCTCAAGCAGTACACACCCAACTCGTTCGTCGCGCTCGTGCCGAACACCGCGTACTCGGGCCCCGACAAGCCCCACATCGCGAAGTTCGAGGAGATCCCGTACACCTCGTCGACAGCCGAGTTCAATGCAGTGCTCTCCGGTGATGTCAGCCTGGGCTACGTGCCCCTGAACGACCTGAGCGAGACCGCTCGCGTGCAGGCCGTCGGCTACCACCTCGTGCGCTCGGTGTTGGAGGCGGCCAACATGCTCTCGCTCAACTACCACAGCCCGGTCGTGGGACCCCTCGTCGACCAGCTGTACATCCGCAAGGCGTTGAACGACGTGATGGACCAGCCTGCCCAGATCAAGGCCATCCTCCACGGGGACGGCGGGTACCCGGACTACGGGCCGATCCCGCCCGAACCGCCGAACCCGTACATGGCATCCATCCAGAAGAAGAGCCCGTTCGACATCTCCGCTGCAAGGAAGCTCCTCACGTCCCACGGTTGGAAGATCCCGTCGAGCGGAGCGGCCACCTGCGTCAAGCCTGGCACCGGGCCGACGGAGTGCGGAGCTGGTATCCCGAAGGGGAAGAAGCTCGAGTTCTCGCTCGTGTACGTCAGCGGAAGCGGCTATCTGACAGCCACCATGGCCAACTACAAGAGCGACGCGAGCCGGGTCGGGATCGTGATCAACCTCAGCCAGCAACCGTTCAATTCGATCGTTGGCGACATCTGCGGGACGCCCACATGCGACAGCCCTGGCTGGCAGATCGCCAACTGGGGAGCGGGCTTCGCGGAGAACTACAACTCTCCGTACCCGGAGGGCGCTCCGATCTTCGAGAACCACGTCGGGCTCGACTACCCCGTGACAAAGACCTTCGCGGCACTCATGGACGTCACGAAGACCGCCACGGGCTCGAAGACCGTGAAGGCCATGAAGGCGTATGACACCTGGGTCATCCAGCACCAGCTCGAGGTGTGGCAGATCGAGACCTACACGGTCAACGCCGTGTCGAACAAGGTGAAGAACGTCTGGTACAGCCCGATCACGGGGAACGTGTACCCGCAGGACTTCGTGGTGAAGTAGGAAGTCGTCACGCAGGGCGGCCGCTTGCGCGGCTCCGTGGGCCCGGCGAGGACCACGGAGCCGCGCCGTGGTCGCTTCCGTGCCCGGCCTCGGTGGAGGTTCTCGTTCGCATGCGAGCCAGATGAAACAAGCCAGATGAAACAAGCCAGATGACACAAGCCAAAGAAAACGAGCCAAATGAAGCAAGTCGAGTAAGACGAGCCAAGTAGAACGAGCCAAGTAGAACGATCCGAATGAAGCAAGCCAGATGAAGGA